>JAPLGV010000505.1 GCA_026389975.1 Chloroflexota bacterium | reverse complement strand
ATAGGATTGGACGAAGAGAAGATACGCAAATACGTACAGTGGCAAGAGAAGCAGGAAAAGCAAGCTGAAATTGTGCAAGGTAAGTTGTTCGATTAACAACCAAAGTAAGAGCGCGCCTTCCAGGAGCAATGTTCTAAGGCCACCGCCTTTGGCGGTGGTAGTTTACTTGAAAAAATATTTCAAGAAAATTGTTCTCTTATCGAGCACCCACCGCGGTCTTGAACTCGTTGACATCCATACCCGTGAGCTTCTGAAGGCCAAAAATCATTTCGAATTTGACCGGTTTTTCCTTGTCGGGCAGTTTTACCATCAATGCATTCCCCTTCAACTCGACGTCAGTCAAAGGAATGCTGTAGTTCTCCTTGTCAATTGGCTTGTTGAACGAATTGAGCCGGACGATGATCAGGCGCTTATTCGTAACCCCTGCATAATAGTACTTCAATGCAAAAGCAAACAAGTTGGAGAGCAGGAGCATGGCCCAGATAGGCCCGGTTCGGAATTGACCCACCGAACGAAGTTCTTCACCTGATTCCAGTTTCGAGGCGAGTGCCTCACGTGCAAGTTCCGCAAGTTTTGCCATAATAAAATCTCCTTTTAGGTGAAATGGATTGGATGATAACAATATACATCAATTCGAGCCGTAATACAAGCGATTCTAATGGGGATGGTTTTTGGCCCGCAACTTTCTCCGCTTCCCTGATTGCCTGGTTGCATCCCCCTTCCCGACGTGTTAGAATAACGTAACTTAGCGGAGTCCCTTATGCCTGACATGGTCGAAGTGACGATTGACAGTGTACGCGTCAGCCTGATGTCCCCGCAGCGGGTGGTGGTACTGCGCCAGACGGATGTGGAACGTTACCTGCCCATCTGGGTCGGGCCGTACGAGGCCGAGTCCATCACGGTGGCGTTGCAGGAAGTGGAGATCAGCCGCCCGCTGACCCATGACCTGCTCAAAAACCTCTTTACTCTTTTTAACGGCAAAATCTTACGCGTCGAGATCGTTGCCCTGAAAGAGGATATCTTTTATGGCAACATCGTTGCCGAAACAGACGGGAAGATCATTAACATCGACTCGCGTCCGTCGGATGCCATCGCCCTGGCAGTGCGTACCCACGTCCCGGTCCTGGTCAGCCAGGGTGTGATGGATGAAGCGGGCATTGTCCCCGAGAAAAATATACAGGAAGAGACCCCTTCCGAACCGGTCGAGAAACCGGGTGCGGAAGCCGAACCGGAGGACGAAAAACGCCTGGATGTTTTCGAAGACTTCCTGAAGAAACTCGGTACCGATAAAGGCGACGAAGAGAAACCAAAATCATAGTGCGGACACCCCCTTTCGGGGGTAAACTCCGGTCCGCCCTACCGGAATAATCAATGGCCGATTTGCCTTCTCCCGAAGAACCTGCCCTGAGCCCTATCGAAGGGCGCCGCCCTGAGCCTGTCGAAGGGACCTCCCTCCCATCCACCCCGGTCATCCCCCACAACCGCGAAGCCGAAGAAGCCGTTGTGGGGGCCGTGCTCATTAACCCCGAAGCCTACTACGACCTGGCCCAGTTCCTCCAGGCGGACGATTTCTATATTGTCCGGCACCGCTGGATCTGGGAGGCTTTCAACCGTCTGCACGAAAAACGCATCCCGCTGGACTTCCTGACCGTCTCCGAAGAACTGGAAAGTGCCGGTCAACTGGCCGAGATTGGCGGCCCGGCCTATCTGACCGCGCTCCTCAACCAGGTACCGACCTCGCTGCACGCCGAGGCCTACGGACGGATGGTGGAAGCGGACGCTATCCGCCGCCGCATGTTGACCGCTGCCAACCAGATCGCCACCCTGGCCTACAACGAGCGGGAGACGGTCGAGAACATCATCGAGGAGTCGGAGAAGTCCATCTTCAACGTCAGCGAGCGGCGGCTGCGTCACGACGTGCAGCCCATCCGCCAGGTGATGAGCGAAGTCTACGACCGGATAGGCGAACTCGCCAAGCGTCCCGAGGACATCTTCGGCGTCCCGACCGGCTTCATTGATCTCGACCGCAAACTAATGGGCTTGCAGCCCTCTGACTTGCTCATCATTGCTGGCCGCCCGGGTCAGGGCAAATCCGGCTTCCTGCTTTCGGTGGCGAAGAACGCCGCCCTGCTGCATAAGAAGCACGTCGCCATCTTCTCGCTGGAAATGTCGAATGAGCAAGTTGCCCAGCGCCTGATTACCCAAATGACTGAAATCGACTCCCAACGCTTGCGTACCGGTAAATTGGCTGAGGATGAGTGGCCGAAATTTACCCATGCAATCGAGGTCCTTTCTGACACGCACATCTACCTGGACGATACCCCTGCCATTACCCCGCTCGCCCTGCGCACCAAATGCCGCCGCCTGCACATGGAATTCGGCCTCGACCTGATCATCCTCGACTATATCCAGTTGATGAGCGGCGACACGCGCACCGAGAACCGCGTCCAGGAAGTCTCATACATCTCGCGCAATCTGAAGGCATTGGCGCGCGAACTGAACGTCCCGGTGCTGGCAGCCGCGCAACTCAGCCGCGCCGTAGAACAACGCACAACCAAAGAACCACAACTTTCAGATTTACGTGAATCCGGATCTCTTGAACAAGATGCTGACATTGTAATGTTCCTTTTCAAGCCAGAAGAATATGAGCAAGATGAAAGCAAGAAAAATCTTATCGATATTAAAATAACAAAACACAGGAATGGCCCGGTAGGAAAAATCACTCTTGTTTTCCGTGACAAGTTAGCAAAATTTGAGAGTATGGCAAAGAATTATGATAGGATGATTGACTTAAAAAATCTATAAAACTATTTTCGGAGGTTATTCAGCCAGTAACTGCAAAACCTTAATATTGGTTTTTTTGTAGGTAAGGGCTTATCGTGCTTTATGGAACATTCTTTGAAAAAATTCTCCGGCTATACCGACTCCGAAACCTTCACCCAAGTCCCTAACACGTTCTTCCGCCAACTGCTCATCGAGATGGACGACGCGGACGAGTTGAAGGTCACGCTCTACGCCCTGTGGCGTTTCGAGCACATGGAAAGCCGCCTCCGCTTTTTACGGGAACAGGATTTCGCCGAGGTCGTGCCGAACCCAGGTGCGGCCCTGGAAAAAGCCGTGCAGCGCGGCAGCCTGTTGCAGGTGGAGAAGAATGCGGCGGCGCTCTACTTCCTGAATTCCCCGCGCGGGCGGGCTGCTGCCGAAGCTTTCGCCAAAGGCCAACGGGATGTACCCGCAGGGACTGCGCAGTCCAACCCGCCACCGGAACGCCCGAACATTTTCAAACTATACGAAGAAAACATCGGCCCGCTGACGCCGCTGCTCGCCGACGCCCTGAAAGATGCCGAGCAGACCTACCCGCCTGAATGGGTGGCGGAGGCGCTGGAGATTGCCGTCAAGAGCAACAAGCACAACTGGAAATATGTGGAAGCGATTTTGAAACGATGGAAGGTGGAAGGCCATGCCAAAGCGATTTACCAGGTGATCCAAATTGCAAATATTGTGGGGGGTTGGGTTATGTCGGTAGAGACGTTCCTCTTGGACACCCTGATTTTGGGAAGGCATTTGTATGTGTCTGCCGCCGCGCTGACGTTATGCGCGCCGTGCGAGAGCGTCTCTTCTCGCTCAGCCACTTGGACGAACTTCAGAGCCTGACCTTCGAAAGCTTTCAGCCACGTGGCAAACTAGGCTTAGGGGAGTTACAGGCAAACTCACTCGAACAAGCCTACAACCATGCTCACATATACTCCACATCCTGAAAAGGCTGGCTTCTGCTCCAGGGCGGATTCGGGTGCGGCAAAACCCACCTGGCAGCGGCCATCGCCAACTTCGCCGTCAGCATGGGCGTGCCCACGCTCTTCCTGACCGTCCCCGACCTACTCGATCTGCTGCGTTTCGCTTTCGATGCCGAAGGCGTGACCTTCGAGGAACGTTTCGAACAAATCCGCACGGCAGCGCTGCTTGTGCTGGGCGACTTCGGCACGCAGTCTGCCACGGCCTGGGCGCAGGAAAAGCTGTTCCAGATCGTGAACTACCGTTACATCAACAAACTTCCGCTGGTAGTGACGACCAATGCCTCGCTGGATGAGATTGAAGAACGCATCCGTTCACGCATCCAGGACCCGGAAATAGTTAGTAAAGTTGTTATCGCTGCTCCTGATTACCGTCATCCATCTGACGACAAAGGCCACCCCGAACTCTCATCGCTCGATTTGCATGCGAACAAGACGTTTATTAATTTTGATGATCGAGGCGATGAAGGCTTATCCCTCGACACCATCAAGTCGCTGGAGAAAGCACTCAAAGCTGCCACTACTTTTGCTGCCAAACCGCGCGGCTGGCTGGTGCTGACCGGTACGTATGGCTGCGGCAAGACCCATCTGGCCGCAGCCATTGCCAATTTCCGCACCGATTTGGGCGCCCCGCCGCTCTTTGTCACGGGATCTGATTTGCTCGACCACTTGCGCGCTACTTTTGATAAATATAGCCCTGTTTCCTATGACCGCCGTTTCGACGAATTCCGCACAACCCCGGTGCTGATTTTGGATGATCTAACCACACAATCTATAACCCCCGGGGTGCGCGAAAAACTTCACCAATTATTCACCTATCGCTACAACGCTGAGTTGCCGACGGTCATCACTACTGCCGACACAGTGGACGAGATGGACGCCCGCATCCGTTCGAGGATGCTGGATAAGAGGCTTTGCACCATCTACGCCATCACTGCCCCGGCGTTCCATGGGGGAAAAGTTAGAAAGACAAAGCGATAACTTTTTGGGGCGGACGGCTGTCCGCCCTAAATTCATTACCGCCCGGAACAGGGGTGTCAGAATAGGGTATAATTAGATATACATTATCTAAAATACCAACTATCCAAGGTGTCCCATGCTTCCATCCTATATCCTTTCCCTCCGTGAGGGACTTGAAGCTGCGTTGATTATCGGCATCGTCCAGGGCGCTCTCCGTCAGATGCACCGCCGAGGCCTGGCCTCCGCCATCTGGGCCGGAGCGGGCAGCGCCGCCCTGCTCAGTCTGCTCACTGCCATTTTGCTCACGCGTCTCGGCCTGGAATTGAAGGACCCGGCGGAAGCCATCTTTGAAGGCATTACCATGTTGCTGGCAGCCGGGATTCTCACCTGGATGATCTTCTGGATGAACCAGCGGGCGCGCAACATGAAAGCCGAACTCGAATCCGGCGTCCAGCGCGCCTCGCAGACCGGGAAATGGTCGCTGTTTGGGCTGGCCTTTATCGCCGTCCTGCGCGAGGGTGTGGAACTGGCCCTGTTCCTGACGGCCGCGACGTTTTCCTCGAGCGCGCGCCAGACGATCCTGGGTGCATTGCTCGGCCTCGGTACAGCCATTCTGCTCGGCTGGTCGTTTTTTGCGACTACCGTCCGGCTCGACCTGCGGCGCTTCTTCCAGGTAACGGGTTTCCTGCTGCTCCTGTTTGCCGCCGGGCTGGTGGCGCGCGGCGTGGGTGAACTGGTCCAGGTGGGCTGGATTCCTGCCCTCATCGAACACGTCTGGGACCTGGGAGGCGTGGTCAGCATGGAGTCTGTGCTCGGGCAGACGCTGGGAGCATTGTTCGGGTACAGCGCCAGTCCTTCGCTGATGCAGGTGCTGGCCTACGCGGCCTACTTCGGGACGGTACTGTTCGGATTACGGGCAGCCAGCCGCACATCGTCCCCGCCGAAGATCCCCGCGCAGTACACGCAGGGCGAAGGGGGCAGGGGATAGCCTCCCGCCGAAGATCCCTGCAGGGGGCTGTGAATAATCGTATCCTTTCAGGCGGATGGAACGCCTGCCAGATTGTTCCGGTGCTTGCCCTGTCATCGCCTTCCTTCCACAATCTTGATCTCTTCTTCAGTCAACATCCCGCTGAACATCGTCCCCGCGCAGTACCCGAAGGGTGAAGGGGAAGGCCCCCGCACATCGTCCCGGTGCTCTTCCGGAAGGTCGCCACCCGTCTTCGGAAAACGGTTTTTTGGACTCAATTAGAAATTCAATGAGGTTCAAATAATAGGAAAAATAAAAAATCCTCCCATAACTTTATTCGCACCGATTTCAGAAATTTCCCTCCATCGATAGAATTGGATCGTCAACCATGACGGATTGCGCTTCGGTATGGGGCCTGCAGTCCAATTTGCCCAACACGGCACTAATGCTTGCTACAAGTATTTTTGTACCGGAGAACCAAAGAAAACGGAACGCTTGTCCTAATCTAACATTGTCGAGTTAATTATGAAATCTTTACATTTCCTAAAAGCTGCCATACTGCTTTCTCCATGTAAGCGTCGTGTCGGAGGCGAGCCTACCAGAGGTATACGAGAATCTCGCTTGTATTTGCCTATCAGAGACCCTTGTAAGGCGAGGTTCAAAGAATATGGTAAGCTGTCTTGCGAAATCAAATTGTTGTAAGCATCTCGTTGGAAAACAATAATTCCACCTGCTTGCTTCATGAATACATCCAGTATCCTAGCAATTCTCTTCTCCTCCTCGGCAGCAATTATGTTCAACGCTCTCTGGCCTAGCAAGCGTCGCAAACCGTTTACGCCCGACCACTTTTGATCACTTGCAGGGCTTGGCATCGAGTAAAAAACGGCTATGCCCACTCGGAAGGGAGAAATGTAATCTAAATTGAGAAGGGCTTGTTTCCTGAGATTATTTAACTCGCGATAGTTATGATTGGGGTCTATTTGTTCTGGTAAGAAATCGAGTAACTCTGTTTCTCGAAGAGCTTTCCAGAACCTGTGTTCTCTTCTTGAGCCTTCAAAAGCAAAACACATGCCAGCGGCAGTTGAATGGGACGCAGGATTTCCTAATAGTAATAAGAGGGGCGGACGCCCATCATTGTTATTGCTAATGAAAGATTCGGTGTAGTATCTTAATGCATCTCTCTTTAAAAAATATATTTCCGAGTTTGTGGGATCGCTAGCTAGGAATGATTGTAATTTACCATCGAAGCGCAGGCGCTCTTTTTTATCCGGAAAGAGTTTAGCCAGATCCAATTCGCATTCAGGAATCCCAAATAAGTTTTCTTCGAAAACAAGCATCGAATCCATCCTAATAAACACAAGATTGCCGACTTCTCACTATTGCTGCGCTGATTAGGAAATCATTGGGCTTATAGAATAGCGCTTTCAATTGCTGAGCGGGAGCGAATGTTCTGACTTGAGCGACCGAGCCAGTATGCCAGGCATTCTTG
>JAPLGV010000103.1 GCA_026389975.1 Chloroflexota bacterium | reverse complement strand
GGGGGCTTATAATTACCCTACCCCCCAGAAAAGGCGAGCAGGCTGGTTTTCCACCCTTGTCTCGTTTTTTCATTTTTCATTCTCGGTTGGGCCGGGTAAACAATCAGGCTGAATCCCTTGACGGTTTATTGAGTCCGTACGGCAATCTGCTAAAACCCATGCGGTTTTCGGCAAACCCCACAGCCCGCCCGCGCGCACAACCTGTCCGAAGGCGTGAGCCGCGTCCGCACCGACGCCTATTTCGGCGCCTTTTTCGACGACTCATATCGACGCCTCATGGCGGCGATGTGGCTGATGGCGGCTCGAAGCCGCCTCAGTGGATGTCGTCGAAGCAACCGATTGGTGCCTCGTGGCGCCAAAACAGCCGATGGCGGCTGGCCCCGCGGGGGTGCTACGCGAAAGCCGCCTCGGTTAATGGCGCCGAAGTGGCTGATGGCGGCCGGTCCCACGGGGATACCCTGCCCCCTTCGGGGACCTTCGGCGGGTACGATGTGCTTCGCGAACGCCGCCTCAGCCAAAGGCGAAACCCCGTCAGGGTTTTAACGCGATTTTTGGGGCTAAATAAGACCATCCCCGTCAGAATTTGACGGGGATGGTCGGTTGGTAAGTGATGGGTCAGGGTGCGGGCGTCTCTGCCTCCCCTTCACCCTTCGGGTACTGCGCGGGGATGATATGGGCCGGCAGGCCGATAATGATCGTGTCCACGCCGCGGCCGGCTATGGTTTTGCGGACGGCGCGCAAGGTGAAAACTGCCAAAATCATTATTGCACGCCTCTCAAATGGCCGTCTTCACCTTCCGCAGCGCAGCCAAGGCCAGCAAATTGAATCCCACCGCCCCCAGAACGATGAACCAGAACCCCAATCCGTACAAGCGCGGAGCCAGCAGGTCCCCCAGGGCGCGGCCCAGGGAAAGGGCCGCCACGTTGAAGGCCATCAGGGTGGCGCGCGCCGATGGCAGGAGTTCGGTCATCAACGGGATGATGCTGACCAGGGTGAACTCGAACGTAATGTAAAAGAAAAACAGGCCAACCAGGGCGCCGGCCTCTGTCCGCCCCAGGAAAAGCAGGGCCAGCGCCGCCAGGCAGTTGGCCGCCAGCCCCAGGCCGATGGCGCGCGGCTTGCCCAGCCGGTCAACGAAGGCTGCCACCAGTCCCTCCCCGCCCAGTTCGGAGAGTCCGATCACGGCCGAGGCTGCGCCCAATGCGGCAATCTGCAGGCCGAAGGCATCCTCCAGCCAGACGCCGAAGATGAGATTGACCACCTCGTTGCCTGCACTGGCCAGTAGGCCGACGGCCAATCCCGCCAGCGCAGGGACGGAGGTGAGCACGAGACGGAAATTCGACGAGGGACCGTGGACGATGGCTGATGGGCCGTCTTTGGGGAGGAGGAAGGACAGGGCGATGAAAATGATACAGCCGAGTAAAACGAACAACGGGAAGGGCGCCATCCAGCCGTTGCGGGCGATCAGGAAACCCATCAGCGGGATACCGAGGATGAAGGCCAGCGACCAGCCGAACTCGGTGACGGCCATCGTCCGGCCGCGGCGCGCGTAGGGGATGCGGTCGCCGAGATAGGCTTGCATGGACGGGTCGAAGATGTATTTGCCGAGCGTGGAGAGGATGATGGATAAGGCCAGGGCCGGGAAGGTCGGCCAGAAGACCACGATGGCCGTCCCAAGCGTGAACAGTCCTATGCCGAGGAGCATGCCGAACCTGCGTCCCCGGCGGTCGGCAACCGTCGCGGCGAAGGGGCCAACGGTCCCGACCAGGCTGCGGGCGGTCAGGGCGTAGGACATGGAGATGATGTCCACGCCCACGCCGCGGGCCAGCACGGCCAGGAAGGGGTAAACCATCCGGTGCAGGGTGTTGAGGATGACCCGGGTGATGGTGAAGGCAATGACCTGCGTGGTAGTCCCGGTTCCCGGACGGGGCGTGGTAGTCCCGGTACCCGGACGGGGCGTGGTAGTCCCGGTACCCGGACGGGGCAGGGAAGTTTGCTTCACTTGGAGAGCCACCAACGGGTCATGAAATAGGCTGCAACCATCGTCAGGAATATAATCCCGATGAAAAACAATTGGAGCGATAAAATCCCCGAACTAAAAATTGGGGACGGCGGCGGGTGCATAACGTAATCTGCCTGCGATAACCCGATCCGCAGGGCGACAAAGAACAAACCGTTAAACAGCGAGGTGAACACAGGCCGGGCCAGCAGCATCAATCCGATCTGGAGCAGCACTCCGGTCACGGCAAAGATGACGGCGAGGCGGAAACGCGGCTCGCTCAGGAACAGACCGTTCCAGTTTGCTTGCATGGCCCATAATGAGAGCGGCAGATAGGTCACCCAAAAAAAGAGACCGGTGCGCCCCAGCGCGGCAGACCAATGGTGCAGCCGTTCGCGGTGGGTGAGAATGCCCAACAGCCCGGCGACAGCCGAAAGTCCGAGAGCCGCTTCCGCGGTCAGCACCCACGCCCCGTGCAGATACACAATCCGCACGTTTGCGCCGAGAGATTGTTCCTCGGGGCCGAGGGCCGTCAGCGCGGCGGCGGTCAGCACGGCCAGGACGAACAAGAAGAAGGGGGATTTCAAACTTGACATGCAGAGATTGTACCGTATTATGAAATCCAGGTCATCACCTGCTGGTCAACAATCCACGATCCGTCTACCTTTTTAAGCAAGATGTAGGTTCCTGCCCCGGCCAGCCAGTGGCTGATCGTGCCGACGTAAACCAGTGCCTGGTCAAGCGACTTATTGAAGCCGACCCGCGAAAGAGTGGTGATGCCCGGCGCGTCAGGATTTTGTTCATAAAAGAGCTGCCACCCGTCCCGGTTTTGGCTGAAGATTTGACTCATTTCGCCCTGGCTCAGCAGAACGTAACCGCTGCCGAGGTCCATGTCTGGCCGGACGGGATAGACCGCGTCGTTTCGGACCCGGAAACTGTCCGCCGTTTCCAGATCAACAGCGTGCATGTTTTGCACAATATGGTCGAGGGTGGATGCCGTATCCTCCACACCGACCGGGCCGGTGGCAGTGAGGACCATGATGACGTAACTTGAAGCCGAATACAGGTTTCGGAGCAGCGCGGCATAAACGGCCTGCTCCTCGACGTCCATTTGCTCTGCGGAGGGCGTGGAGGCGGGTGCCGGCGTACCCGTACAGGCAGCGAGAATAACAGCGAGAAAAAAGAAAAAGAATTTCTTAAACATGGCACCCTCCATCATGCGGTCTCTTCCAGAGTTAAGAACGAATTTTATCCGGTTTTGTTCCCCTTACGCTTCAACAATTCTCATTATGTCATTGCGAGCCACGTTGCGAAGCAATCTCCTCGCTAAAACATGGGATTGCTTCGTCGGAAGAACGCCGTCTCGCACACGGTCCCGATACTCTTACGGGAATGACATGGTTCATATTGAGAATTGCTGCTTACGCTTCTCCCAACCGTTCCACTTTTCCTCGCACCAGCCAGGGCGGCAGGAAGGCGCAGGTCCCGGTCACGCCGACACCCAGGATGAACCCGGCCAGGTAACCATAAACCTGCGGCCAGTTGAAAGCCGAGACCAGCCACAACGGACCGATGAACAGCCCAAAGGCGAGCGGCAGGGTGAGCATGGTCAGGAACTGACCCAGGCAGCCCAGGGCTCCCGCAGACATTTTGCGTGGGTCTTCCCATTTGAAATTAGCCCCCAGCGCTCCAAATGCCAGCAGGATGCCATTCATCCCGGCCAAGCACATGGCAACAGCTACCAGGCTGTACAAAAAACCGGCGAGCGGGATTTTCTGCACGATCGAAATTCCGGCCAGGAAAAACAGTCCCAGCGCCAGGGTTGGCAGATAGGCCACCAGGAACTTGGCCGTCAGTAAATGACTGGCACGCACCGGCGCGGCTTTTAGCATCCAGTAGTTCCTGCCCTCGGATGAAAAAGCCATCCCCGAAAGCCGCCCCAGCAGCATCCAGCCGACGAACAGCGACATGCCGACATTGCCATAGGACAGCAGGATGCTCAAAGAATTCATGAACCAGTCTGGCGCGCCTCCCCACTCTCCGGCTGGCGGCTGGCCGCCGGCGCGGAATAACATCAAAGAATAAACGACTCCAAAGATTAGGGGGGAGATCAACTGTGACAGGTTGCGCAGGTCCCGCCGGAGCAGCAGGAAATCCTTCCAGAGGATACCCCGCACCGGGGCGGGGAGGAGACGTCCCATCCCGAAGGCAGGTATCTTTCTGGAGGTAGTAACCGGGCGGGAGGCTTCGCCACCTGCGGCTGGCCGAACGTTTCTAAGCGGCTTCTTCTTGCGGGCCACAACCTGCATCCCCGCCCAGCCGGAGTAATACCAGCGTTCCGCCGTCGCCAGCGCAAACATGAACATCGCCGCCGACAGCCCCAGGGTGAGCGTCATCAGCAGGATGCCGGTCAGCCAACGGCCCTCGCCCAGCGCCACCAGTCCCTGACCGGCCCAGTTCAGCGGCAGCCAGGGCGTGTTGAAACGCATCAAAAGAGTGAACATATTGCTCACTTGAGCACCGGAGACATTGGTGGAATGTCCAAGGGAGTTGTAAAGGTTCCCGGCCTGCGAGCAGGTGAAGGCCAGGATGGCTCCGACGAAGCCCAGGATCTCCGCCGCCCGCCGGGCCGGGAAGACACGCGCCACCAGCATGACCAGCAGCGCTGAGAGACCGGCAGCTGCCAGCGCCAGGGCGATCATGGTCAGCAGGACGAGTGGATAGTAGAGCAGGTTGTAATGCCCGGCGAGGCCCAACCCGTACAACACCGGCAGGCCGAACAGGGCGATCAACCCAAAGTTGGGCAGCACCGCCTGCAAGAGTTTGGTGACGAACACCGCCCGGATGGGCACCGGCGAACTCAACAGGAAGTCCATGTCGCCGGAGAGATACAAGGCTTGCAGGAGCACACCAAAACTGCTCAGCAGGATTCCCACGAACAAGGCAGTGAAAATCAACACCGGCATTGCCTGCAGGAACGGGGTCACGTCCATCCCCACGTATTGCGTGAGCTGCGGCGAACGCAGGAAATCGAGCAGCAGCCAGCTCACGAATAAGATCATCCCGGCAAAGGCCAGCAGGCCAAAGCCGGCGACGATGGTGAGAATCTTGCGGATGGTCCTGGCGTGCTTGAAGCCGTTGAAGCTGATCTGCAAACGCAGGCGGATGAGTTTCCAGATCGCCGGCAGGAAGCGGTAGGATGGAGACGGTGCAATCGTGCTCATTTCAAAATCTCGGCAATTTCAGCCTCCTCGGCGCCGCCGGTGAGACCGAGGAAGATATCTTCCAGGCTGACTTCGCCAGCCTTGCCGAGCGAGCGCAGTTCATTCATCGTGCCCACCGCGACCAGGTCGCCCTTGTTGATGATGCCAATCCGGTCGCACATGCGCTCGGCAATCTCGAGGATGTGCGTGGACAGGAACACCGCCGCGCCGCGCTCGGCCATCTGGCGCAGGATGTCTTTAATCAGCCGCGCCGACTTGGGGTCGAGACCAACGGTGGGTTCGTCGAGGACCAGCACTTTTGGGTCGTGCATCAGTGCCGAGGCCAGGGAGGCCTTCTGCTGCATCCCATGGCTGTACGAGTCAACGGTATCGTCGGCCGCGGTGGTCAGGTCAAACATGCGCAGCAACTCGTCGGTACGCTGGGCCACCTGTTTGCGGTCCAAGTCGTACAGGTCTCCGACGAAGTGCAGTAGTTCGCGCCCGGTCAACTTGGCATACAGATTGGGCGTGTCGGGTACGTAGCCGCTGGAGGCTTTGGCGAGCAGGGGCTGGGTCTGCACATCGTACCCGGCCACTTTGACCGTGCCCGAGGTGGGCTGGAGCAGGCCGACGATCATCTTGATGGTGGTGGTCTTCCCGGCGCCATTCGGACCGAGGAAGCCGAACACCTCGCCCTTATGCACTTCCAGGCTTACATTCTTCACGGCCATTTTGTCGCCATAGCGTTTAACCAGATTGCGTGTTTCGATCAAAGTTAGTTCAGGCATACAGTCTCCAAAGAGGGATGCGGAGGTTGCAGAAGAAAAACGACGAGGTTCGAATAACCCCATATATTATACGTGCGACGACCCCAAAATATTCGGATTCGGGAAGGATAAATATCCTGCCAAACCCGGAATATCTTGACGAGTTTTTGAAATTAGATTATTATCTAACATGTTAGATAATAATCTAATGTACAAATCAGCAT
>JAPLGV010000115.1 GCA_026389975.1 Chloroflexota bacterium | reverse complement strand
GTCATCCTGGGCGTGGCAGCCGCCACCAGCGATCCGCGCATCGTCATGGTTGCCGGGCTGGCAGCCGCTTTCGCCGAGTCGGTCTCGATGGGGGCGGTGGCATACACCTCCACGCTGGCCGACGCCGATTTCTACGAGTCCGAGCGCGCCCGCGAGTTCCGCCACATCACCGAGGTGCCGCACCTGGAGAAGAACGCGGTGCGCGAGATCTACGCAAAGAAGGGTTTCGAAGGCGAGCTTCTGGACCGGATCGTTGAGACAATCACCGCCAACAAAGATGTCTGGGTGGCGGTGATGATGAGCGAAGAACACCAGCTCAGTCCCACCGACCGGCGCCAAGCGGTTAAATCTGCGTTGGTGGTCGGCTTCGCTGCTATCATCGGTTCGCTGATCCCGCTGGCACCCTTTGCTTTCCTACCGGTGGCTCACAGCATGTGGGTGGCTGTTGTCATCACTGCGCTGGTTTTGTTTGGCGTGGGCGCCTACAAGGCCCGTGCGACGGTCGGGCACCCCGGCAAGAGCGGCCTGGAGATGGCCGTGATCGGCACATTGAGCGCGCTGGTCGGATATGCGGTCGGGGTGCTGTTCAAGCTCCCCCCGACACCCTGACACAACCGGCCTGAGCGAATATAGGAGGCAAGCATGAGTCGACCTGCAATCTTGTTCATGCTGGTGGTGGCGCCCGTCCTGGCCATCTGCCTAGCCCGGCTGGGGCTGGAGACGCTGGGCAGCAATATCCTGAGCTGGTTCCTGCTGGTGCTCGGCGTCGCCTACCCGGCCGGCGGAGTGATCTACTACTTCATCCGCCGCCAGCCATTCTGGAAGTCGGCCGGCGGAGGGGAGGCCGCCCGGGAAGAAAAAGGCGACCGTTCTTTCTGGGCAATCCTGCCGGGGTTCCTGGTTGTCTTCTTTGCCCCGCCGATTGAATGGATGTACCTGCCGGCCGTTCTTCCACGCACTCTATGGATGCAAATCGCCGGGCTGGTGCTGATCCTGGCTGCCGTGGCGCTGCGCGTCTGGACGCGGGCGCACCTGCGCGGCCTGTACTCCGGGCACGTGGAGGTGCAGGTTGGTCACCGTTTGGTACAGAGCGGGCCCTACTGCTTCGTCCGCCACCCCGGTTATACCGGCTTCCTGCTTATGACGCTCGGGGTGGCAATCGGCTACTCCAGCCTGATCGGGCTGGCGGCTATCCCGGTGTTATTATTGCCGGGTCTGGCGTACCGCATGGGCGTGGAAGAGAAATTGCTGCTGGCACAATTCGGCGGTGAGTATCGGACCTATATACAAAAGACCAAGCGATTGATACCATTCATTTGGTAATCCGGCGCGGTGGATAAGCATTCGTTGCTTGCGAAAGTGAGGCAAGTATGACCGTTCCCAATCTCCAAGGTGTCGCCCGCACTCTGCTCGTGCCGCTTCTGTTGCCTTCGCCATGCGTGACAGGCTCGGCTCTCTCTTGCTCCCCTTACGGGGCTAACATGTCGGTGCTGCAAGTTTCACTTTATGTTACGGGCTGCTGTTTTGCTTCCCTTCCTCAGGGAGATACAACGCTTCGACATCGCCAGTCGCCCGGCCACATCGGTTGCCTGCTATCTGGCGGCCTGACCCTTACCAGAGCTGGACTTTCACCAGCAAGCAGACGATGATTTATCAGGACACACCACGCTGTGTTCGGCGGCTGTTGAGATTTTGCTCAATTCTTTTCTTGTGTAGTATCCTGCGTGGCGTCAATTTCAAATGCTTGTTGCATAAGCATTTTTACAACAGTCGCTTTTGTTGAGTTTTTTAGGCCATCATCTTTCGCATTATTTGGAATTGTATCGAGAATTTGCATTGCCATTCCAACTTAGTTTATGCGCTGCAGAGTCTTGGTATAAGTTACGGCTTGCTCCATAGTTGAGCGATATATTAACAGAAATGTTGCACCAATTAGTTCGGTTATAACACCAGCCATACCCGTAATAACCGCAGGCAAAGTGCTGCTTGGTAATTGTACAGCTTGTGTTATTCCCCAGATAATGATGGCAAACC
>JAPLGV010000189.1 GCA_026389975.1 Chloroflexota bacterium | reverse complement strand
TCCAGCGCCTGCCGCGCGTTACGCGCACGAAGATCATCCTTCAGAATGATGCGGAGGGGTTCTTAGCTTTGCTGGACGAAGCCAATATCGGGTTGGGGTGAATAGTTTCTTGCGGTAGTCCCGGTTCCAGCACGGGAAGGTAACCTCTCGCCGAGCGGAGAGTATAATATCCCCATGTCCAAAACCAAAACCCACACCCGTTACGTCTGTCAGCAGTGTGGACGCGTCTCCGCCGGTTTCATGGGGAAATGCCCGCAATGCGGTTCGTTCAACAGTATGGTCGAGGAGATCGTGACTAACGAGCCTTCGGGCGGGAAGGCTGCCCCGCGCGGCTTGAGCGGACGCTCCACCCCGCACCGCCTGTCGGATGTCAGCAGTGAGGCCGAAGACCGGATTTCCGTTCCAATTGGCGAGTTTGCCCGCGTGCTGGGCGGCGGCCTGGTTCCCGGTTCGATCGTGCTGGTGGGTGGTGACCCGGGCATCGGCAAGTCCACGCTGATGCTGCAGGTGGCCCTCGAAATGGCGACCCGGCTCCGGGTCCTGTACGTTTCGGGCGAGGAGTCTGAGCGGCAGATCAAAATGCGGGCGGCGCGCATTGCCTCCGAAACAAAATTCCCGGCTGACCTGTTCATCGTCACCGAGACCAACCTGGATACGATTTTTGAGCACGTTACGGCGGTCAAGCCGGATCTGTTGATCGTCGACTCCATCCAGACCGTTTACCTTCCGGAGATGGAGTCGGCCGCCGGGTCAGTCTCACAAGTGCGCGAGTCGGCCAACCGGCTGCGCGAACTGGCCAAGTCGTCGGGACCGGCAGTGTTTGTCATCGGGCATGTGACCAAAGAGGGGACGATTGCCGGGCCGCGTGTGCTGGAACACATCGTGGACACGGTGTTGTATCTCGAAGGCGACCGTTTCCAGGCCTACCGGCTGCTGCGCTCGGTCAAGAACCGCTTCGGCGCGACTGCCGAGGTGGGTGTGTTCGAGATGGTCGAGCGCGGGCTGGCCGAGGTGACCAATCCCTCCGAGGCCTTCCTGGCCGAGCGGATGGTCAACGCGGCCGGGTCGGCGATTGCCGTGACGATGGAAGGCACCCGTCCGCTGCTGGTGGAGGTGCAGGGACTGACCAGCGCGGCGCAGTTCGGAAATGCCCGCCGCACCCCCAACGGCGTGGACTACAACCGTCTGCTGATGATCGCCGCCGTGCTTACCCGCCGCGTCGGGCTGAAGCTGGCCGAAGCGGATATTTTCGTCAACGTGGTGGGCGGCTTGAAAATTGACGAACCCGCCGCCGACCTGGCAATTGCCGCGGCGGTGGCCTCCTCGATGCGTGACCTACCGATCAAGGCGGATACGGTGCTCATCGGCGAGATCGGCCTGGCCGGGGAACTGCGCATGCCCGGGCAGATGCCCGCCCGTTTGCGCGAGGCCGCCAAACTCGGCTTCAAGACCGCCATCGTCCCCAAGCGCCTGCGCAAAGGCGAACCCTGGCCGACGGATATTGAAATCGTGGAGGCGCGTGCGGTCTACCAGGCGCTGGAATTGGCGTTTGGGATCCAGCGCGAACTGCCGAAAGGGCGCAAGGTCGCCTGATGGATACGCCTTTCCGGACGACGAATGTGCGGCCCGGGAATGCCACGCTGGTCTATTCGCTCACTTTGACCAAAAACAAGGCTGCCTTCTGGGGGATGAATATCGGAGGCGTTTTTCTCCTGTTCATTTTTGGATGGTTTTTCTCGCTGTATGTATCACTGATTCGCCCAGGCCTCGCGTTCGAACTGGTCATCACATCGGCAAACGTTTTGTATGTATTACTCTCGCTACTTGGAATCGCAGCGGGACAGATGGTGTTGCACGAACTGGTGCATGGCGTGTTTTTCTGGCTTTTCACACGGTCGCGGCCCACTTTCGGCTTCCGGGGCTGGTATGCCTTTGCCGCTGCGCCCGGATGGTTTCTCCCGCGCGGACAATATCTGGTGGTTAACCTTGCGCCCTTTGTGCTTCTATCCGTTCTTGGCATCCTCCTCCTGGCGGTTGTGCCGACGGGGGCTCTGGCTGCCATCCTGGCCGGGACGGTGATGAACGCGGCAGGCGCAGTCGGAGATCTCTGGGTTGTCTTCCTGATCCTGCACGAACGAAGGCCAATCGTGATCGAAGATTTGGGGGATGGATTCAATTTCTACGCACTCTCCTGACGAAAAAGGATGGCTCCTGGGCTGTCGGATTAGGCCGGTCTTCGGGTCGGTCTTTTTTGTTTACCAAACCTTAAGCGAATATTCAGCCTGTTCTCATCTTGCGCGGCTTGGAGGTTCCATGCACTACATTCCCTTTCTCTCTACCCTCGTAACGTTCGCCTTCGCCGCGGCTGTCTTCACACGCTACCTCAAGCGCCGCGGCCTGCACCTGCTCCTTTGGACCATCGGCCTGCTCTTCTACGGCATCGGCACACTCTCGGAGGTGATCTTGGCTTTCACTTTCAGCAGCGTGATGCTGAAACTGTGGTACCTGAGCGGGGCTATGTTGACCGCTGCCTGGCTCGGCCAGGGGACGATCCATCTGCTGGTACGGAAGCGCGGCGTTGCCTGGACCCTGCCCGGCATCCTGACCGCCGTCTCGCTGCTGGCCGCAAGCCTGATCCTGCTCGCCCCGTTGACGCCTGCCGCGGCATCCTACAATGTGACATTGGCTATCTCATCCCAATATAAAGACATCCTGACGCGCGGCGGCCTGACCATTGCCCTGACCATCCTTCTGAACATCTACGGCACGTTGACGCTGGTCGGCGGTGCGATTTACTCGGCGTTTATCTTCTGGCGCAAGCGCGTCCTATTCAACCGCATGATCGGCAACGTGCTTATCGCCATCGGCGCGATAGCCCCGGCCATGGCGGGTTCGTTTGTCAAGATGGGCCTGGTGGATGCGCTCTACATGTCCGAGTTGATCGGTGTGGTGCTGATGTACATCGGCTTTATCCAGGCGACGACTGTGCCAGTTCGTGAAGCAGCCCCTGCTGCGGCGGGTTAGTCTCACGTTCAGCCCTCAGACTTCCGAAGTTTCCAAAACTTCGGAAGTCTTTTTTACAGGTATAATCTTTTCAGATTGGAGTCAACCATGACCATTCTCGACATCCCCGTGCTCTCCCGCATTCGCCGCAACCACGGACTGGAACACGCCACCATCAACATCCTGTCACAGCGTTTCCCGTACCGGCGATTGGCGGGTTATTCCTTCCCGGGCGGATTCTTCATCCTTGGCGATATCCCCACTGCTGACCTGCGCGAGGCCGTCATCCAGGCGCTCGTGCGGATGAACAATGGCGAACGCACCCTCGCCATTCACGACCACTGCGGCACGAACTACGCCGCTTCTGGCTTTGTCGCCGGTCTGCTGGCGTGGCTGGGAATGGCCGGAGCCAAAAGTAAACGTGACAAGGTAGAGCGCTTACCGCTGGTCATCGCCCTGGCTACGTTCGGTTTCATCGCCAGCCAGCCGCTGGGACCAGTGCTCCAACAGCGCGTCACCACCTCCGGCGACCCGCAAGGGATGTCCATCGTCGATGTTTTTCCAATCAAATTCGGGCAGTTCTCGCTCCATCGCGTGGGTACCCAGGGTTAATCCTTCGTGTTTACAGGGTACTGCGGAAATATCTGAACCAAAATCCCGTTATTTTCGAGCCCTTCGATACAGGAAAGTTCATAGATTTATGCAAGAAGCAGTAAAAATGCCTGACTCTCCCAGCGTTATCCTTCTGCACGGCAACGACGAGTTTGCAATCTCCGGGCACATTGAAAAACTATGCGCCGGTCTCGGCGACCCATCCACCGCGGTCATGAACATCGCCCGCTTCGATGGCCGCCTTGGTCTGGATTTTGAGGCGCTCAACACTGCTGTCAACGCTGCCCCGTTCCTGGCTCCCCGTCGGGTGATGGTGCTGGTGCATCCGATCTCAGCTTTTGCTTCTGCCGAGGCCCGGAAAAAATTCATCGAACTGCTGGATAAGGCCCAGCCGACAACAACCATCGCCCTGGCAGAGTATGATGAACTCAAGCGCGACCACTGGCTGTTGAAATGGGCGGCGTCCCATGCTGGAACCGGGACTACGCAGACCGGACCTCGGGCTGGAGTCCATGTCTACAACATGCCCAAACGCTGGGAAATGCCGCGCTGGATTGAGTCCGAGACGAAAAAACTGGGCGGCAAGATCGAACCAGATGCAGCCGCGCGTCTCTCCGAAATGGTCGGTGAGGACACGCGCATTGCCGCGCAGGAACTCACCAAACTGCTCACCTACGTCAACTTTGCGCGCCCGGTTACCATCCTGGACGTGGACCGGGTGAGCATCGTTAGTGCACAAGGGAATGTTTTCGAGCTGGTGGACGCGCTCGGTCAAGGGGATGGGAAAAAGGCCCAGCGCGTGCTCCATCAATTGCTGGAAGAGGAAGAAGCCTTCGAATTGTGGGGCATCGTCATCCGCCAGTGCCGGCTGCTGCTCCAGGCGCGTGAACTGCTGGATGCCAGCGCGAGCATCCCCGAGGTCCAGAAAGCGCTCGGACTGCATGAGTTCGTGGCGCAAAAAGTGGCCAACCAGGCGAAGCGGTTTTCGCTTTCTGCGCTGGAGTCCATTTATCATAAACTGCTGGAGATTGACGAGGGGGCAAAAACGAGCCAGGTCCCGCTCGACCTGGCTCTGGATACGCTTATCGTGGAGTTAACGAAGAAATAGGCCGGGTTGACCACCTAGAACAAGCGTGCCTGCCCTTTAGACAGCGATGGCGGAACGAGGAAACCGCGTTCTTTGCACCAGGCCGGGTCGGGCCCGTTCCAACCGAAGCGCTCGAAGTCCACTTTGCCGCTTTCGTTGAATTCCACATCCTCTTCCTCGAGCAGGCGGCGCTGGTCCTCCAGCCCGGGTCGGAGACTGATTTTGCCCTGCGAGTTGATGACCCGCTGCCAGGGTACGTCATCGGGACTGGCGGCCATTGCCCCGCCCACCCAACGCGGGCCGAAGGCGTCGTAACTGCGCTGGGGCATGTCACCCGGCGGGGGGATCATTTTGGCAATCTGCCCATAGGTTGTCACCTTGCCTGGCGGCACTTGCCGGACGATTTCCCACACCTGGTTGTTGAAAATGATAGGGTCAGGGGGAGAAGCGAATGGACTCATTTTTCCTCCAAAAACTGCCTGGCAACCACCCGATAAGCTGGGCGGTAAAGACGCTCGTAAATTTCGGAATGATGCACGGCAGGAAAATCCTGCTCTTCCATTTTAGCAAAAAAAGCCTCGATTTCCTCCTGTCGAATTGACCCTGTTCCCGCCTGCGCCAGCCGCACCGCGCCCGCACCATACTCCTTGAGCTTTTCCGGCGAACCGCGCCATTCGTTGGCAGTTTGAAAAAAAGCCCGCAGCAACGTCTCCGGGTTCTTCCCCGCCAGGAGATACGGACGCAGGTGGACGCGCAGGATTTGTCCATCCGGCGGGAGCGGGTCCATCAGCGGGTCGTCGGGACCGTCTCCCATCTCGGCCAGTTCGTGCTCCAGCCAGTCCCGCGCTGTCTGCTCGTCGCGGAAAGCATGTTCGCTCCCCAGCGCGGCCTGGTGAAGCAGTTTATACAGGTCGGCTATCTGCATCTGCGGGTAACGGAGGAGGTGGGCCTTTATCATCTGGTTGATGCTATTTGTAAGTCGATGTGATTTTGAGATAGGAGATAAACCATCAAATTGGGAGGACAATAATCTTATCTTTCCGTACCAAGCCATCGAAGGTCACGACCGATGAGCAACTCGTTCATTGTTGCATGATGGGTATTATTCATGGCGATTGTTCGAGTTTCAAACCTAAAATTCCGTGCAAGGGAGCGAACTTCATCAGCATCATCGTAAGTCATTAAGAAGTCCCCTTTTACTGAACTAACTTCTTCAAATAACTTTTCATGGTCAAGCATATGATATTTATATAATCTTGCCCCTGCTTTTTTCGTAGATGCTGTATAAGGTGGATCAATAAAAAAAACAGAATTTATATCATTCTTGTGCTTATGAATGATTTCTATCCCATCACCTTGTAAAAAGCTGATTTGATCTTTCACGCTGGCAATATTCAAGATTCTCTTTTTGAGTGTTTCAGGATACCAACGAGAAAGAACGCCCTTCCCATTTTCTCCGTGTTTTAATACGCCAGCTCCAGGAGCGAGAATGCCGCCATGGCTTATGCGATTTTGTACTATCGTTTGAAATGCTTTCTGACGAATGCTACGAGTTTTTTTAGAGAGAAATTCTTTTGCGGATTCAGAGGTTAATTGAAATTGTACGATTTGGTTAGCAAGCCATTCTGCCCCAGACTTGTCATCAATTATAGTACGCCAAACGGATGCGACTTGCTCATCTCTTTCCACTAAAATTACATGTTCTGCATATTTTTCGAATGCAACAGTCAGGCCAACAATTGCACCTCCTGCGAAAGGCTCGATGAAATATTTCGGCTTTGGAATACTAACTAGCCATTGCCGAATGCGTGGAATAAGCCAAGTTTTTCCACCGGGATATCGGAATGGACTTCGTTGTGGCACAGACGCAACGTTTACCACCTTTGTTGTATCAGTCCATAAGGCTAGCTGCTCGCGGATATGTTTTTTTGTCATATATCTATTGGCTCAACAACCGGTTCTACTGGGTTAGCTGGAGGAGTACCGAATAACTTGCCATTTCTAATCCGTTTTTCCAATCTCTCTGTGAAACTGTGAATATCGCCGGTTTCAGGTGTAGTAATTTTGCTGAGTGCGGTTTCAAACTTCGTGTACTGTATATCGAATTGCGATAGTTGATATGTGTTCGTCGTTTTGTCGCGTTTTAGATCATAGATCATCCACGCAATATCGGCTTCCTGCTCCCTGGATGTTTCGAGAGTTGGAAGCTGTTCAAAGAATCCCCGATGGACGACAACGGCTGTTTTCTTTTCCCATTGATGCAAAATTCCCCCCTTGAAAATCAATTGAGGGGCTAACCGCTTCCGCGAAGACGACAGATAGTCGGGTTTGGGGTAATTTTTCGCGGGCCAATCACTACTATACCTTTGTTCTGGCTTGTCAATATAGTTTTGAAACCCATTGCTGATATTTCCAGTAATGTAAACTGCTTGGACCTCGATTGCACCAAAATCGGTTACGCATTTATTGGCATTCAAAACCGCCAGGATAATATCAATATTTCCTGCTGCTTTACCGGTTTTATCACTGAGGCGCACTTCAGTTAGAGCAATAAATTTTTGGTTTCCAAAGAAAAATCTTCCCGCATCAGAAAGTATTGAATAGTTTTGTCTGAAGCGGATCGGACAGGTTATGACAAGATTGTTCCCTTGAAAAATACTGCAAATGCCCAAGGGGTTTTGAATACTAAATTTTGTGCAGTTAGGGCCGGACGAATTATGAAAAGGGCAGAGGCGGTTCTTACGATGGTTGATCGCCATTGCGGACATATTGTCCACAGGAAACCCGAATACTTCAGCGAGTGGATTCTTGGGCATATTTACCTCATTACGACTAGATTAGACCGAGTAAGCGAAACTGTCAAGAGACAAAATCACCATGAGACAAAATCACCACTCCCACTTCTTCAGCACATCCATCGCCGCGCGTGCCGTCAGGTCTAGTTGCAGCGGCGTGATGGAGACGTAGCCGGCCTTGATGGCGCCGTAATCGGTGCCTTCTTCGAGGATGCCAATCGGGAACTCGCCGCCGATCCAGTAATACGGCTTGCCGCGCGGGTCTTTGCGAGCGTCCAATTCGTCGCGATAGACGCGCAGTCCCTGACGGGTGATCATAAAGCCTTTGAGTTCGTCTTCTTTCAAATACGGCACATTGACATTCAACAGCACGCCCTCGGGCAGTCCTTCAGCCATTACTTTCTCGGCCACCCGCCGCGCCACGCTGGCAGCAGGTTCGTAATCCAACACACCGTGGAACTCCTCCGGTGAATTGAGCGAGATGGCTATCCCCGGCACGCCGCCGATGACGGCTTCCATCGCAGCCGTCACCGTCCCAGAATAGGTCACGTCGTGGCCGATGTTCTCGTGCGGATTGATGCCCGAAACCACCAGGTCAATCTTCTCCTTCACCACCCCCAGCAGAGCCAGCGCTACGCTGTCAGAGGGAGCGCCGTCAGTAGCGAGGGCGGTCGTCCCATCGGCCAGGGTCACTTCACGGGCGCGCAGCGGACGATCCATCGTCTTGACATGGCCTGAAGCGCTCCAGTTGCGGTCCGGGGCGAAGACCGTCACCTTACCCAACGTCTGCAGTTCCTGCGCCATTGCCAGCAGGCCAGGGGCCTGTACGCCGTCATCATTTGTGACTAGAATGTGCATAATTCATCCTTTTCCGGTGATTATATCGCGCACACGCGTATATAATCAGGCTATGCGCGGACTATTTCCCGCCCACCGACACGCGCTGGCCGACGATAACGCGGATGCCACCCCGCGTTCCATAGATCGAGTCTTTCGGAAGGAGAAAGGTTGCGCCGTTTAATTTTCCCCATTCTGGTGCTCACACTGGCAATCCTGGCTTGCAGTATTCCCGGGTCGCCCGCGCCAACCGAACCGGTTCCCCCGGCGACGGTGACTCTCTCTATCTATTTCACCGATGTGGCCCGTTACCAGGTCGGCACCGAGCCGTACGAAGCGGCGGTCATGCGCGTGGTAGTCCCGGTTCCAGCACGGGGCACAGTGCTGGCACCCGAGGCGGAAAAAGCCCAGGGGTTGGCGGTCATCTTGAGTGGCACAACCGGTTTCAGTAACCTGACCATCGAGGATGGCATCGCCCGTGTCTATCTGACCGGGACGTGCGCTTCCCAGGGGGCAACCTACACAATCGCGGCTCTCATCTACGCCAACCTCAAGCAGTTCCCGGAAATCCAGTGGATCAAGATTTACGACCAGAATAATGAGACAGAAACACCCGACGGACAGAGTGGCTCCATCCCCTTCTGCCTGGAGCCGTAGCCAATAAATATGCAAAAAACATCCTGCAGAGAAAATCTGCCTCTGCGAGACCTTCGGCGGGATGTCCGTTTAACCGGGAAACAAGCACACGGTAGTCCCGGTTCCAGCGTGGTAGTCCCGGTTCCAGGACGGGGCACGGGCAGGGAACACCAATCTTTTACAGTTTTTGAACGATTTGTTTGACCAACCCCGGTCCGGCGTACACCAGGCCGGTATAGACCTGCACCAGCGCCGCACCGGCGTCCAGCCGCGCTTTGGCGTCCTCGGGTCTCATGATCCCGCCCACGCTGACAACCGGGAGGCGGCCGTCCAGTTTCTTGACCACCGAACGTAAAACCTCTTCGCTCCGGACCCGAAGCGGTTCGCCGCTTAACCCGCCGGCCTCTTCCCGCCGATTCGACCGCAGCCCCGCGCGCCCCAGGGTGGTATTGGTGGCGATGACACCGTCCATGCCGGTGCGCAGGATGACCTCGAGAGCGTCGTCGAGTTCCTCATCTGAAAGGTCGGGGGCTAGTTTGACCAGGATGGGGGCACATCCCCCCCGGCCTGCTGCAATATTCTCGCGTTCCTTCGCAATCGCGCCCAGCAGACCTTCGAGCATTTCGCGGCCCTGCAGGCGGCGCAGACCGACGGTGTTGGGGGAACTGACATTGATGGCGAGGTAGTCGGCCAGCGGCGTGAATTGTCGCATCAGGGTAATGTAATCGCTGGCGGCATTTTCGAGAGGGGTATCTTTGTTCTTGCCGAGATTGACACCCACGATAACTTGCTTGTCGTTCCCGAAAGAGCATCGGGACAGTGTGCGACGACGCCCCATGCCCCGTGCGGGAACCGGGACTACCCCGCTGGAACCGGGACTACCACGCCCCGTGCTGGAACCGGGACTACCACGCAATCTTCTTGCCACATAATCTGCCCCCAGCCCCGGAAATCCCATGCGGTTGATCACCGCCCGGTCCTCCACCAGTCGGAAAACACGCGGCTTCGGATTCCCCGGCTGCGGACGGGGTGTGACGGTCCCGACTTCGATGTGACCGAAGCCGAGAGTCGCCAGCCCGCGCCAAGCGAGACCATCCTTGTCATACCCCGCCGCCAGCCCAACCGGATTCGGAAAATGCAGCCCGAAGGCTTCCACCGGCTTTCCCGGTGCGGTGTACATGGCCCGCAGGAGGAGATTCAATGGCTGGTACGCGCCCAAGCGGATCAGTTGCAGGGTCAGGTGGTGGGCAGTTTCCGGGTCGAGTTTGAAGAGCAGTGGGCGAAAAAAAGACCACATATTAAGGTTTCGGTTTGCGGATGGAGAGATAGCGGTCACATTCCAGGGCATATTTTCTGGCGCGGTCCTGCAATTTTGGTATAATCGCGAAATCGCCTTTGAGCAGGTCTGCGCCATGATCCAGCAGTTGCTGGCCTATTGTTTGCAGAACGGGTTCGAGTTCGTTTTCGTTCAACGTTGTCGGGTGAAAAGCCTGCTCTGGCAGCGGGGCTTTGTCAATGCCTGTCTCGACGAGCAGCCACCCGAGCGTGGACTTGTTCTCGGCGTTATGCACATCGGCAATTTCCAGCCAGGGTGTATTACCGATTTCATAGTTCAAGAGAATTTCGGTGGTGGCATTTTGGAACCGGACGGTTACGCTGCGGTTCTCGAACTTGGTCTCGGTTTTCTTGAAACCATACTTGGCTTCCAGACCCCAAAATGCCTTCTCCGCCATGCGTTCGAATATTGATTTTTTCATTTGTTTGCTCCTGAAAACTTGTTCTCGGCAGGGATACCCGCCATGGTTGGAGCGGTTTCGGGGTCGAGGTGAAAAAATGGAAGTTTATACTTTCAAATGCACAGCATACGGGGAGAACACCCTATCAGGCTATATCCCCTGTCCCGTCCTGGAACCGGGACTACCACGTAACACAAGCAGCAAAGATGCGGATTTCTTCAACAGCTTAATCGGTAAACAATGGCAAGTGTCCCAGGGCAATGATGTGATTCCACTTGGCGCGCTCGCCCTCGGTCAGAATTGCCGCCACGCAGACAACTTCGGCCGCGGCCTTTTCCATAATCATCTTCATACCCTGCAAGGTTGAGCCGGTGCTGATTACGTCATCCACGAGGACCGCTTTTTTATCGCGGACCAGTTCCTGGTCTTTTTCATCCATGATCAGGGTCTGCGGCTCGCCGGTGGTGATGGACAGGGTCTCGGCGAAGAGCGCCGCGCCCATGTAGGGTTTGTAGGCTTTGCGCAGAACGATGTAGGGTTTTTTCGTCTCCACAGAGAGGGCGTATGCCAGCGGGATGGACTTGGCTTCCGCTGTGACCAGGATGTCAAAGTCCACGGGTTTAAGAGCCTTGGCCAGTGCTTTCGCAGCGGCTTGGACGAGCTCGGTATCGCCGAGGATGTTCAGGATAGCGATTCTCAGGCCGGGCTTTATCTCAAACAGCCGCAGGTCGCGCTGGATGCCGGCGATTTCGATAGAGTAGGTTTCATGATCGGGCATGGGAGTTTCTCCGCGTCAAAAACGGTCAAAGTAAGTGTATCACAAAAGATATTCGCGGACATTCGTCAATTTGCGCCTTTCGCGTTAGAATCTCCCTATGCTACCCGACTTGCAACTCAACGACCTCCTGCGTCTGCGCAAGCCGCATCCCTGCGGCTCCTACGAATGGATCGTCACTCGCCTCGGCGCGGACATCGGCCTTGAGTGCAAAGGCTGTGGGCGGCGCGTGCTGCTTACCAGACGTGAACTGGCACGGCGGCTGAAGGTGATGCTTCCGAAGGAAAACGATGACAAATCTGCCTGATCATTTTCGTAAGGATGGGCAGCTGCCCGTCCCTACGAAAAAGCCCCACATCCTCTTCCTTTTCTCCGACACCGGCGGCGGACACCGTGCCGCGGTGGATGCCATCATCGAAGCCTTGCAACTTGAATTCGGCGATGCCGCCACCACCGAAATGGTGGATTTCCTCAAAGACTACGCCCCGCCGCCCTACAACCAACTGCCGCGCTTCTACCCGGAAATGGTCCGACTCCCCGAACTGTGGGGCGTGGGCTACAAAATCAGCGACGGGCGCCCGCAGGCGCGCCTGATGACCTCCACCTTCTGGCCCTACGTCCGGCGCGCGGCGCGCAGGCTGGTGAAAGAGCACCCCGCCGACCTGCTGGTCAGCGTCCACCCGCTGGCGAACTCGTTTTTCCTGCGGGCGCTGGGCAAGAACCGTCCGCCATTCGTGACCGTCGTCACCGACATGGTCTCCACCCACGCCCTGTGGTTCGACAAGCGCGCCGACCTGATCCTCGTCCCCACCCGCATGGCACGCGACAGCGCACTGGAAAATCACATGTCGCCGGAGAAGGTGCGGGTGGCGGGTCAGCCCATCTCGGAACGGCATTGCCAGGCGGGTTGCGACAAACCGTCCCTGCGCGAAAAGTTTGGCTGGCCGGCGGACAAATTCACGGTCCTGCTGGTGGGCGGCGGGGACGGGATGGGGCCGCTGGCCGAGACGGCGCGTGCGATAGACGAATCGGGCCTCGACGTGAACCTGGTCATCGTGGCCGGGCGGAATACCAAACTGAAGGATTACCTCGAGACCTTGCCCTGGGAAAATTCCACCTACATTTACGGTTTCACCCACGAGATGCCCAACTTCATGCGTGCCGCGGATGCCATCGTCACCAAGGCCGGACCCATCGTCACCAAGGCCGGACCCGGGACGATCGCCGAAGCGCTCGTAGCGGGCCTGCCGGTTATCATATATTCCAAATTACCCGGGCAGGAAGACGGCAATGTGACCTACGTTGAAAACAGCCGCGTGGGCGTTTGGGCGCCGGACCCGCTGAAAGTGGTCCGCACACTGACGCATTGGGTCTGCCGCCCGGCCGAACGCACTAAAGTGACTGAGAACTGCCGCAGCGCCGCCCGCCCGGACGCGCCGCCCGCCCGGACGCCGCGCGGGTTATTGCGCGGGCGTTGGGAGAGAAGATTGGACTAACGAAATAACCGGCACAAGAAGTTCTCTACCTCGAAGGCGCGAAGGAACGAAACGAGAATAGTTTTTTTGAGACTTTGTGCCTGCGCGGTTAAGCCCATCGTCTTCCGATTCCTTTCCAACGATTCCCCTATGCCTGAAAACTCTCCAAAAGCCCTGTAGTATAATCTTCTCGCCATGCCCATCCTGGACGCGCACACATTTGAATTCTTCAGCAAATCCCCCGAACAGACCCGCCGTCTGGGGATACGCCTCGGCGCGCTGCTCCAACCCGGCGATTTGATCTGCCTTCAGGGCGACCTCGGCGCGGGCAAAACCACCCTTGTCCAGGGCGTGGCACGCGGCTGGGGCGCGCTGGACGAAGTCTCCAGCCCGACCTTCGTGTTGGTCAACGCCTACCGCCGCCCCAATGGCACGCAACTCTCCCATTTCGACGCCTTCCGGGTCGAAAGCCTGGGCGAAGCCGAAGAACTCGACCTGGATGCCTTGCTGGCTCGCGGCCCACTCCTTATAGAATGGCCGGAGCGCGTCGAACCCATCCTGCCTGTCGAACGGTTATGGGCCTGGCTGGAATATGAATCTGAAGAACACCGCTCCATGCGTTTTGCAGCGCACGGCACACGCTATGAAAGCCTGCTGGATACCCTCCGGCAGACTATTTACGGAGCCGACTGATGCTGCTTGCGATTGACACCTCTACTGCCCAGATTGGACTGGCGCTCTACGACGGGGCGACCGTGCCCGGCGAACTCGTCTGGCAGAGCCGCGCCCACCATACCGAACAACTCGCCCCGGCGCTTGCGGGACTCCTGGAGCGGGTCGGCGTGACGATGGATTCGGTCAAGGCTCTGGGCGTGGCGATTGGCCCTGGCTCGTTCACCAGCCTGCGGGTGGGGCTGGCCTTCGTCAAGGGATTGACACTGGCGCGGCATTTACCGTTGATTGGAATTCCCACCCTGGATATTGTTGCGGCCTCCGTCCCGCTCTCGGATCGGAAACTGGCCGCCGTGCTGCAGGCCGGGCGCGGCCGCCTGGCTGTGGGTTGGTACAAACCCACAGGAAGCGGGTGGCAGGCTTACGGTCCGGCCACGACGATGACTGCCGGGGAACTGGAGAAGAAAATCCGTAAGCCGGTCATCGTCTGTGGTGAATTGACCGCCGAAGACCGTCATTGTCTGGCGCGCAAGTTCAAAAATGTGAGGCTGGCCTCCCCGGCGCAGTGCGTCCGCAGGCCGGGGGTTCTAGCCGAGATTGCCTGGAACCGCTGGCAGGCGGGCAAAACGGATGAGGCGGCTTCGCTGGCTCCGATTTACCTGCACGTGGCAGGAGGCCTGCCGGCGTGAACGTTGCCATCCGGCGCATGATGCTGGAGGATGTCCCCACTGTCCACGAGATTGACACGCTTTCGTTCAGCCTGCCGTGGCCGGAGCGCTCGTTCCGCTTTGAATTGACCGAGAACCCGGTCTCGCGCAGTTGGGTGGCCGAATCCGGCGGGCGCATTGCGGCCATGCTGGTGCTCTGGTTGATTGTTGACGAGGCACATATTGCCACCATTGCCACCCACCCGGATTTCCGGCGGCAGGGCATAGGAGAACAGCTGATGATAGCGGCACTGCTTTCGGCGCGTGCGGAAGGGGCCGCACATGTCTTTCTGGAAGTGCGCGCCGGGAACGCGGGTGCACTGGCGTTGTATAAAAAATATGGCTTTGTAATGGCGGGCGGACGCCCGCGCTACTACAAAGATAATAACGAAGATGCCATTTTGATGAACCTGGAAGACCTGAACGGTTTGGAGGCCGCATGAGCGCCGAAGAAACGCTTGCCCAAATTGCGAAAGAAGTTTCGACATGCCAGAAATGCGCACTGTACCTCTCGCGCAAACTATCGGTGCCCGGCGAGGGACCGGCGAACTCGGAAGTCATGTTCATCGGCGAGGGACCTGGTTTTTACGAAAACGAACAGGGACGGCCATTTGTCGGCGCGGCCGGGAATTTCCTGAACGAACTGCTGGCCGAAGCCGGGCTGAAGCGTTCCGATGTGTGGATTGGCAACGTGGTAAAATGCCGTCCGCCGGGCAACCGTGACCCGCTCCCCGAAGAACTTTCGGCTTGCAATGAGTATCTGGAGCGCCAGATTGCGGCCATCAACCCAAAAATCATCATCACACTCGGACGGTTCTCGATGGGCAAGTACATGCCCGGCGCGAAGATCAGCTCTGTCCATGGACAGATGCGGCGGGTGGGTGACAGGTTTGTGATTGCCATGTTCCACCCGGCGGCGGCATTACATCAAGCGGCGTTGAAACCCGCCATCCTGAAAGATTTTTCCCAACTACCGAAACTGCTGGAGCAGGCGCGCGCCGCGCTGAAACGCTCCATTTCCGCGGCGGCGGAAGAGCCAAAGGAAGACCCGAAGCAGTTAAGTCTGTTTTAGTCCATCAGGGCTGACATGTCAGACTTGTCAGGCCTGTGAGAATGAAAAGGAGAATCTATGAGCCAAAGTGAATCTTTGATCCAGAAATTTCGTGAAAAGAAAGCGCGTGTGGCGATACTCGGCGTGGGCTACGTTGGCTTGCCGCTGGCGGTGGTGTTTGCCGAGGCGGGATTTAATGTTACCGGGATTGACCCGGACAAACGTAAAGCCGATTCGCTGATCAAGGGCATCAGCTACATCCCGGATATTCCCACGGAACGGCTCGCTCCGCTGGTCAAGTCCGGACACCTGAAAGCCACCACGGATTTCTCGGTATTGAAGAACATGGATGCCGTCAGCATCTGCGTCCCAACGCCACTGCGTAAGACCGGTGACCCGGATATGTCGTTCATCCTGTCTGCCACCGAAGAGCTGGCGAAGTATATGCACAAGGGCGTGGTCGTCGTGCTGGAGTCCACCACTTATCCCGGCACTACGCGCGAGGTCCTGCTGCCGATGCTGGGTGAAGCCAACGGTCTGACGGTTGGCGAGGATTGGTTCCTGGCTTTCTCGCCGGAGCGGGTTGACCCGGGCCGCGAAGATTTCACCACCCTGAATACGCCCAAAGTGGTGGGCGGCATCACCGCAGCCTGCGCCGAGGTCGCCGCGGCCTGGTACGGCGGAGCCATCCAGCACATCCACATGGTCTCGTCGGCCGAAGCCGCCGAGATGGCGAAACTGCTCGAGAACACCTTCCGCATGGTCAACATCGGCATGGTCAATGAACTGGCGATCATGTGCGAACGGATGGGCGTGGATGTGTGGGAAGTGATCGACGCGGCGGCCACCAAGCCGTTTGGCTTTATGAAGTTCACCCCCGGTCCCGGTCTGGGCGGGCACTGCATCCCGATCGACCCGCTGTATCTCTCCTGGAAGATGAAGGCCTACCAGTACACGGCGCGCTTCATCGAACTGGCCTCCGAGATCAAC
>JAPLGV010000133.1 GCA_026389975.1 Chloroflexota bacterium | reverse complement strand
TGATAATTTCCCTGAAGGCGGCATCAAGGATTGCGTACCCTGGAGTTTTTGTACCAACAGGCTGTTGATCGCATCGCCGGGAATTACAACCGGGGTATGGGCGCCGGTTGTCATGACACTGGTATAACTGGAAGCCGTCCAGCCTCCCATCGTTCCGTGACAGACGGTGCATTTCGCTTTGAAGATTGGCAGCACATCAGTGGTAAACGAGGGTGCCCCGCCTGTAGGAGTCCCTATGGGTATGCCGGACAGCCCGCGAATGTACTGAACCAGTTGCCTGATCTGATCCGAAGAAAGCAGCTTCCCCCACGCGATCATGGGAGTGGATTCCTCACCAAGGTTAATGACATCAAAAATATTCTGGTCGGTGCTTGTTTGTTGGAACTCGGCTGTGTTCAGCACCGGTCCTGTTCCACCTTCACCGGATGGGCCATGGCATTGAGCGCACAGGTTGGTATAAATTTCTGCAGCGGAGAGGCCCACCGCGGTCGGGGATGGCGTAGCCGCCGGAGTAGGTTCAATCACCAGGGGATTCGCTTCCCAGGATCGAATAAAAGCAACGATGGCGTCAACTTCGTCGTCGCTCAGGAGACCACCATTTGATGTCCCGAATGGAGGCATGCCGAGATCCGGCTGCCCTTGCGCGATGATGGCGCGTATCGTGCTGTCATCGCGCGTCTNNNTTCAGGAAATCTGAAGTGCTGATGGGCGGAATAATATCGCCCGCACGCGCCGGGTTAGGCCCGCCCTCACCAAATTCGCCATGACAGGATGAACAATTCTGGGCGAAGAGTCCCTGCCCAATCTGTAAAGGAGAACCCTGCGCCGCCTGGAGAGTATACTGCACCAACGCATCCAACTGTTCTGTTGTCAGGATCTGGCCCCAGATGGGCATGGTTGTATGCGCGCCGCCTGCTGCGATGGCCTGCCGCGCCTGTTCAACGTTATCTGCTGTGGGGATGCGATTCCCATGGCACTTGGCGCAGTTTTGGTCAAACAATGCCTTGGCAGAGGGATTCGATTCAGGGTCAACCACATAACGGGCCAGGGCCTCAATCTCTTCGGAAGTCAGCTTTTCCTGCCATGGTGGCATCTCAAGGTGAAGGCCTCCCTGGCTGATCAGTGTGCTTAGGTCACTTTCACTACCAGAGAATGCCACCGAGTCGCCGTGACAGGCTGAGCAGTTTGTGGCAAACAGCCTGGCCCCATCCGGCGCGACCAGGAAATTTAGAAGCCGGCTGCGTTGCTCCGCAGTCATTACGGTGGCCCAGTCCGGGATGGTCACAGTGGCGTGGGGAGAATAAGATGAGCCTTCATCCAGCGCTTTCTTAAGTTCCAGCGGGCTTTGGGCGACCAATTCCGGGGCTTCGTGGCAACTACCGCAATATTGGGTAAAAAGTGCACTTCCCCCGGGGGAAAGGATGAAACCGACCAGGACATCAATTTGGTCCGTCGATAGATCCGCGCCCCAGGCTGGCATCCCTTCGTGCTTGCCTTGCGCGATAACGTCATGTAAGTTTGTTCCTGCGGGAATTTCAATGGAAGAGCCGTGGCAGGGAGCACAGTTTGCCGCATAGAGAGCCGCAGTTTGATCACCAGATGTAACCGCTGCTGGCGGGGGTGCTTCCAGTGCAGACTGGATGGTCAGGAATACGACAGCGGCCACAGCGAAGACAGTCACTCCGGTGACCACAGGCCTGTTCATGAAGTGACGGCGCGCGCCTCGATCCAGGAATGGTAATAGGGCCAGAATCAGGATTGCCAGCGTGGGAATGATTATCACCCCGACGACTTCAAGTTTTCCGGGGAAGTACTTCAACAGTTGGAAAAGGAACAGGAAATACCATTCTGGCCGTGGCGTGTATGTAGTATCCGCAGGGTTGGCCCGCGCTTCCAGTGGCGCTCCGACGAAATAGGCCAATGCGATCAGCAGGAGAAAAATACCGAGGGCTACGACCGCATCTTTGAATATAATGTCTGGGAAGAAAGGGATGCCTTTTTTCTTTGCTTCCTGGTATTTCTCCAGAGAATCCTTTTTCTCTTGCTCGTTCATTGTTTGCCTCCCTCCTTCTTTGGGATCTCACTGATGCCATTGCGGATCACCAAATATAGGTGTATGCCAACCAGGAGCATCAGGGTCGCGGGCAGGACCCAAACATGCGCCCCGAAGAAGCGTGCCAGGGTCACCGCGGAAAGATCTTCACCGCCGCGCATAATGCGCAAGATCCAATCCCCCACAAACGGAGCGACGCCCGCGATGCGCGTGCCTACGATGGTAGCCCAATAGGATTTCTGATCCCATGGCAGAAGATAACCGGTAAATCCAAAGCCAATTACAAGCAGCAGGAGTACAACACCCGTCAGCCAGGTGACTTCGCGCGGGTATTTATAAGCGCCATAAATGATCACACGCAGCATGTGCAGCACCACCAGCACAACCATAACGGTCGCGCCCCAGTGGTGTAGGCCGCGAATAAGCCAGCCGCCGGTCACCTGGGTGGTGATATATTGCACGCTGTCGTAAGCGTGGTCGGGAGTGGGTACGTAGTAGATCGTCAGCAGGATACCTGTGATCGCCTGATTAACGGCAACAAACAGCGTGGCGCTTCCCAGGGTGTAGAACCAGTTGACTTTGGGCATTTTGCGCAGGAATATGGCTTCCCAAACTGGGCGCCAGCCGATGCGTTCATCTAACCAGTTAGCGAATCGCGGTAGCATTTTCAGCCTCCCAGGATGACCAATTGATCGTTCTCGACCTTCGTTTCATACCTATCAGGCGNTGGGCCAGAGACGACGTTCCCTTTCTTGTCAAAAACCCCGTTGTGGCAGGGGCAAAAGAACTTATTCTGGTCGGTAATCCAGCGGATGTGGCAGCCAAGATGGGTACAGATGTTTGACATGGCGATGTAATCGCGCCCGTCTTCTGTCAGTACATAAACAGAGAGTTCTTCTTCGTTGACGATCCAGCCGGTCTTACGCGTGATCTTGGCCTTGAAAAGCGTCGGCTTTCCCAGTTCGATCTTGGAAATGGCGCCCAGCTGGATCCATTCCTGAGCCTGGCCTTTAGTCAGAGCAGGTCCCACGACATAGGCGATCGCCGGGATTCCATATCCCAGGCCGATCAGTCCACCGATCGCACCGATTGTTATTTTCATAAAATCGCGTCGCGAAATTTGCTTTTTCTCCTCTTGCTCCATATTCATATCTCCTTTGTCGAATTCTACCGTTGATCTATCGTTCTGGCGCGTTGGCATCAATCCATTGTTTGACTAGTTCCAATTCCTCGGCGCTCAGATTGGCTTTGTGCTGCACACTCTGCACCTGGATCAGTTTACTGCCGGCTGAATCGCCAGGTACGATCACCACACCATTCTTGCTGCCTTGCATCACGCCTGCGTAGATTGAAAGGTCGAGACCCGCCTGAGCGCTGGCTCCGCTGTGACACATGGTGCAGCGTGCTGCGAAAATTGGTTGAATATTGGCCGCAAAAGTTGGTGTGCCAATGACCGGGACTGGAGTTGGCACGGGAGCGGGTGTGGGCAGTTGCGCCTGGAGGATGGTTCGCAGGTTGGGAGCGTCGAAACCAGCGTAAGTAAAGACAGTCCCATGACAGGCGCTGTTGGAGCAGAAGGAGGTATTGGTCGTTCCGCCCGGGTTATCGGTGCTGTGGCAATTGGAGCAGGTGGAATCAAACGCGCTGTGGTGCAGGTTGATCCAGTTCGGGTTCAGGTGGGAATTGGGTTCGGGGCCACGGCTGATCTCGATGCTGGTCACTAAGTCCTGGGCAGCGGCCATGACCGGGATCGAATGGCAGAGATTGCATTCCAGACGGATGGCTTCCTGCTCGGAGTTCAGATGCTTGCCATCGTGACAGCGGAAGCATCCCGCGCTGTCTATGTGGCCGATGTTATTCTGATGGGCATTCCAGTCCACTTTCTGATCAATGAAGACCGATTCGTTAAAGATGTTCTGCAATTCCGCGATGGCAGATTGGACCGTCTCTGTATTGGCGGTATAGAAGTCCGGGAAACTGGTCTTATAGTAGTCTTCCAATTTGGCGATGCCTGCCAGTGCCTCTTCCTGCGTGGCATAAGTTCCCCGCAGAACTTCCACACCTTTGCTTCGGATATTGGGAATACTGGTTGAGATTGCCCCGATACTCATTGAAATATCCAGTGATTCTTCCGGAGTATAAATACGATGGGTGATGCGATTATGGCAGGTGATGCAGTCCATTTCAAGCAACTGGTTCTCATCCATGCTGGCCGGATCGAAATTCGCTGAAATATCCGAATATTCGACCACGCTGCCGTCATCATTGACTACGCGCACGTAAGGGATATTCTGCTGACTTGCATCAGTAGCGTAGAAATAGACTTTATTCTCGATATGCCAGTGGATTCCGCGTCCCAAACCACTGCGTTTTGAGCCTCCACCGGTTTTGAGGACCAGGTAAATGCTGTAAGGTGTATTGTTGAGATCGGAAGTGAAGTGCGTGATCAGACGCAGGCTGTCATCTGAAAATTTTTCTGGTGAGTGACAGGTTTCGCAAGTCTCGCGGGCGGGGCGCATGCTGGTCGCCATGATGGGATACTCGTACGTTTTGAAGGTGTTGGCAATGAGGTGCTTGATATCGCCAGCCTTGCGGAAAATCTGGTTGCCGATGAATTCGCGCCCGATGTGGCACTCAACGCAGGCGATCTGGGCATGTGGCGAAACCTGGTATGCCGCGTACTCGGGAGGCATGGTGTGACAGGCCGTGCCACAGAAGGATGGGGAGTTGGTGTACTGCCAGCCATATGCCCCGCTGATCAGCACGGCAATTGTCAGGATGCCCAGTATGGCATAGGGAAGGATGCGGATGGAAAGCGGGGCATTAGAAGGCGGAAAAAAAAGACGTTTCAACCAATTTAGAAATTTCTTCATTGTCTCCTCCGGGAAAAAATAAAAGGTCTGGGTAATAAAAAAATATTACCAGACCTTTATATTTTACTATTTTTTATCCTATTTCTCAAGTGCTTCGGCGTCAATCCAATTTTTGACCGCAGCTAATTCTTCGAGGCTTAACTGGCCTGGGTGACCGCCAGCAGATTGTATCACCACAAGCTTGCTGCTGGTCGCATCACCCGGGACAATCACAGGACCATTGTTACCACCGCGCAGGGCATCTGCATAGCTGGCAAATGATAGCCCGTTTGTGGGTAGCGAAGCATTATGGCACATCGCACACTTGGTCTGGAACATTGCTCCGATGGAAGCATCCCAGGTCAACATGCCGGGGGGAACAGCAGTGGCGATTGTTGTTGGGATCGGGGTGGGTGTCTGAGGGACGTAAATCGGTACAGGGTTTGAGATCGGCAGGACCGTGGTAATGGCGGTCTTTTCGCTGCCGATAAAGCCATATACTCCAAAGAGCATGGCAATCGCCAGAACACCAGCAACCGGGTAAAAGATCGTCTGGCGTCTCCGCAATGTTTTCGGGTCCACAGGGCGCTCCGCAAGTCCGGCCTTGATGTCGGCCAGTTCGAGCGTGTGTTCATGCAACATTTCTTCTTCGGTCTGTTTCCCGGTAAACATCGCTTTATTGAAACGCTTCAGGTGAACACCGTACATATGCCAGACAACGATCGCCATGACAGCCAGAAGGGCTTCCCCACCATGGGCGGCTTTGGAAGCCGGTATGATTTCCCCAGGTAAGAATCTGGCAATGGTGATGGGATTCCACATCATGAAGCCGGTGATACCCATAATCACGGTTCCCCAGATCAAAGCCCAGTACTCGGCCTTCTCTTCGAATGTGTAGCGTCCCATCTGTGGGCGCTTTTTGGTAAAGCCCAAATTATACACAAATGTCTGTAAGGCATCTTTCACATCCGTGATACCCGGGAGCATGCTCAAACGCGTACGGCGGACGAATATTTTATAACCGATATCAAGAATGTGGTAAATCGCCAGGAACATCAAAATAATGGCGCAGATATGGTGAATCAAACGTGTTGTCTCAATGCCTCCAAAGAATTGGACCATCGCCTGCGCCCATGCAGACGTGGCGAATTTCTGAGGCAGTCCGGTAATTCCCAATAGCGAGAATGAGGTTAGCAGCAAAATGTGTTCAACGCGCTGCGTCCAATGGAAACGCACGTACAAGCGCATTGGCTGTTTCGTTGATCGGGTTTGCTTCTTGACGGTCTTCTTCTCGCTCATACGTGCTTTGCTCCTTTACGGCGTTCGATCAACCGCCGCACAATATCGCTTATCACAAAGATAACCATTGAACCGATCACCGCCGGAATGAAGAATTTGTAAAATAGATTCACGTAATACACGATCGGGTAGTGAGTCGGACTGGGAATGTAATGGCTCATCCAGGCGTCTGGAAAGTTGGTGTTGGCATCCGGATGACAGCGCTGGCACGCCAGAAGAAGGTTTTGTTTCATCTGGAGACCGTAAACCGGGTCATCCACACGCTTGATGTCATGGACTCCGTGGCAATCAAAGCAAACCGGCTTATTGGTAGCCTGGTCAGGTGTGGTTTTCTCAAATAGAGTTACGGTTGTCCCATGGAAATCTGCGACATATGTGTTTAATACCTGTGTGGGGATACCGTACTTACTCATGATGGCTGGATCGGTATGGCATTTGGCGCAAACTTGTGGCAACTGGAGTCGGAATGCATTGGTGGTCGGATCTACAATATTATGCACACCGTGACAGTTAATACAGGTAGGCACATCGGTATTGCCTTCTTGTGTTAGCGCTGCACCATGAACGCTTTGTTTATAGGTTTCGTAAATTGCACTGTGACAGCGTGCGCACGTTTCCGGGATGCGCAGACGCGCTTCCGGCAGGAGGGCACCGTTTTGATCTGTAATTACCGGCTGTGTATGAGGGTTATGGCAATCGGTGCAGATAGCTGCATTTGTGTTCCCTGCCGCAACAGCCCGCATATGAACGGAATCCAGGGTTTTATTATATTGCTCCTCGTGACATTTCTGACAGACAGTGTACATCTGCAGAGAAAAATCACGCAAGGTTTGGACCTGTAAGTCGGGGTGCGGGAAGGTAACGATGTTGGTATGACACTCGCTGCAAGCAACACCCTCATGGGCCGATTCAGCGAAATGACTCGAGTCAATGGTCAGCGGGAGCGTTTCCCCGCTGGGCAGGGAACGAGTCATCCCCGGTTTGTCATGGCAGAACAGGCAGGCCGCATTATCTGGCACCTGACCTGGAGCCAAAACGGGATTTGGAACTGGAGCTGAGGCCGGGGAGGCTGCCACCGGTCTGACCAACCCGGCCAGGGCGAATACCACCAGCCCGAATCCGAAAACCAGGATCACGAACGTCAGGCGGTGACTACTGAATAACTTGCGCATTGCCTTCTCCTATAAGTAAAAAACTGCATGCTGGCGAAAAATTTTAAATT
>JAPLGV010000087.1 GCA_026389975.1 Chloroflexota bacterium | reverse complement strand
GCCCTAGGATCAAAGCCCAAACATGTTAAGGGAGACGTATTTGAGGCGAAAGACAGGCCCAATGTTCCTGAGAGTAAAAAGCCAACAGAGGCACAACAGAGAGCCAGGCTCGAAAATATAAAAAAAGCCCAACAAGCTCGTTGGACACGCACCGCGAAGAAAGAGTAAGTCACACGCGCGAATGTCTGCGCCGATGTGACCAAGATAGGCGCAGTCATGCCGAATTCACTGTGCGGCTGCCAACTCGAAGATTGTAGAAATGACTCTCAATTGGTGCTATGGATCGTCGTCGGTGGCAGCGCAGGTCTTCTCGCTGACGCTGTCGTTAGAAGTATCAGCGTCGGCCTCGTAGACGCAATCGTCGTCGGGAGCCTCGGAGCTTTCATTAGCGGATGGCTCTTTGGGATGCTCCACATCAACCTTGTCGCACTTACTGCTTCTTGCATAAATGAGACCACTGCAAAAAGGTCTTTAACACGAAGGACACGACGTACACAAAGGATAAGTGAAGAAGGCTTTTCCTTCGTGCCCACCTGCCCCCGGTATTTGGGGGTTCGTGACCTTTGTGTTTAGATGGTTTTTGCAGTAGAGTGATAAATCCATGAACTTTTCTGTATCGAAAGGCTCGGAAATAACGGGATTTTACTGCTTCTTGCATAAAACCAGGAACAATTATCGATCAAGATATAGGTAATTACAAAGGTATTGGTTCACACCTTTGCGCAGTACCCTGTGGTTCGGATATTTACACAGTACCCTGTAAGTTTGCGATGGTGCGGCTCAACAACAGCTCCAACGGACGGCGCACCCTGCCGCTTCTCCCCACGCCCGCGCCATTGCCGCTAAAAGGGATACGACGAGGTTCGAATAGTTTTTAAAGGCGAAGCGGGTTGGTGGGTTTTTTCGCCAGGGAGGTGAAACGAGAATGTAGTCTTTTTGATGGTGGGCAGAGGTGAGACGGGTGATTGTGCCGGGGATGGCCACGGCCATGGATAGAAGGATGAGTGAGGTGGAAATGACGAAAGCAGGTTGGCAGAAACACAGATGCTTGGAAAAACGGTAATAGGATGATGGGTCGGGTTTCGTCCCGGTGGGTTTCCTAGCAAAACAAGGAAGGGTGCCGTTAGGCTTTCTGTTCTTGCTGTTGTTTGCCGTTGTATCCATGCTCTCTTTCATGATATATATAGGTAAATGGTGGCATGCTGGTCGCTTATTTGCGATAAGCTGTTTTACCGTCAAGGATAAAAAGATGATAACAACTCAAGAAGATTACCTGGAAAGCCTGATGGGGATGAAGAAGCGAATTTTCATGTTTGGGGAAGAAATCGAAAACTACGTTGACCATCCGATGATCCGGCCATCATTGAACGCGGTAGCAATGACTTATGAGCTTGCCAATGACCCAACCCATGTTGAGTTGATGACGGCAGAATCCAACCTGAATGGCCAGCGCGTTAATCGTTTTACCCATCTGCATCAGAGCACACAAGATTTGGTCAATAAAGTCAAGATGCAGCGTTTGCTTGGCCATTGTACGGCATGCTGTTTCCAACGATGTGTGGGGATGGACAGTTTCAATGCTCTTGACGTGGTCACTTACCAGATGGACCAAGAATTGGGCACCAATTACAACCAGCGCTTCCGGAAGTATCTTGCCCATGTGCAGGAGGAAAACCTTGTGGTGGATGGCGCCATGACGGACCCGAAAGGTAACCGGAAATTATCTCCATCTCAGCAGACTGACCCCGATTTGCATGTACGCATCGTCAAAGAGAATGAAGACGGGATTTTTATCCGTGGCGCCAAAGTCCACCAGACAGGGGCGGTCAATTCGCATGAAATCCTGGTTATGCCCGCCCGCAGCCTGAAAGAAGCGGATCAGGATTATGCCGTTGCCTGCGCAGTCCCTGCAGATGCGGAGGGAATCATCTATGTAGTTGGTCGTCAAGCGAGCGATACCCGAAAACTAGAAGGCGGCAGAATCGATGTCGGCAATTACCAGTTTGGTGGTCATGAAGCGGTTATCATTTTCCAGGATGTTTTTATCCCCTGGGAATGGGTTTTTATGTGCCGGGAATACCAGTATGCGGGCAATCTGGTAGAACTATTTGCAGCCCACCACCGAGCAAGTTATGGTGGGTGCAAGGTGGGTGTGGGCGACGTGCTTATTGGCGCAGCGCAGGCAATTGCCAGAGTGCAAGGGACAGAACAGGCTGCCCATATTAAAGACAAGCTCGTCGAGATGGTGCATCTCAATGAAACCCTGTATGCCTGTGGGCTGGCGGCTTCGTACGAAGGAAGACGTTCTCCTTCTGGAACTTACATGATCAATGTGCTTCTTGCTAATGTCACAAAATTAAATGTCACCCGTTTCCCCTATGAAATTGCCAGAATCGCCCAGGATATTGCCGGTGGTTTACTGGTCACGATGCCCTCAGAGAAGGACTTCAACCATCCAGAGATAGGGCCGCTATTGCAAAAATACCTGGTTGGATCAGATGAATTCCCCACGGAGTGGCGACAACGCCTGTTGCGGTTGATTGAAAATATAACTCTAGGGGCCGGTGGAGTGGGCTATCTGGTCGAATCCATGCATGGTGCCGGATCGCCAATGGCGCAGCGGATCATGCTCACGCGCCTGGCGGATATGGATGCAAAGGAAGCATATGCCTTGAAAATTGCTGGTCTGGTTGAAGAAGGTTAAGAGCTGGAATGTAAAACGGTTGGAAAAACCATTTTGATGGCAAACCAGTTACAGCTCCCGTGCCCCGTCTCCCGTCTCCCGTCTCCCGTCCGAGAACCGGGACTACCACGCCCCGTGCTGGAACCGGGACTACTACGCGGGAACCGGGACTACCGTTTGCCAAGAATTTAATCCTTGAATAAGGTAAAAAATGTAAAACTAGCCACCTACACTTTGCTAAAGATGCCTTATCGCGCCCAACGCCGGGAGGATAAATCCCCCGGCTCAGGTTACGAAACCCGCCTGAAGGCGGCTCACGTTAGCCTCTAGCCCGCTTTAGCGGGCTTCCAAGCCATGAGCCGGGGACTTGAGTCCCCCGGCGAATACGGCTAACACCCAAGTTCGCAATCGCTTCTGAAACTGTCAGGTCGCTAGATATTACCTCAACTTAAAGAAAAAGATTTCGATTATATACACGAGTCCACTGCAAAAAGGTCTTTAACACAAAGGACACGACGTACACAAAGGATAAGTGATAAAGGCTTTTCCTTCGTGCCCCTACGTGGCCTTTGTGTTTAGATGGTTTTTGCAGTAGAGTCATACACCCAAATAGCAAATCCGTAAATCTTGTTCAAAAAAGTGAAAGGTGTTTTCTAGAAATCACTAACTTGAAAACAGCATCGGTATTCGGAGTCCAAAGTCTCCAGACTTTGCCGCACGAAAGCAACGACTGGAGTCGTTGCACTCCGTTTTCATCCTTGGTGGTGAACGCAGTTCATGATGACTATAGTAAAAATAAATACCTTGCATCCCAATCGGTTCTGTGTTAAAATTCCTGGCGTCTGGGAAACCAATACTGCACGCATCGAAAAGTGGGTAACCCCCACTTTTCTGCATGTAACCGGAAACCAAGTACTGGGGAGCAGGTTGAGCATGAAAAATGAATTTGCCCTGGCTTTCAACGAATTGTTGGAAGAAAAACAATTGCCCAAAGAGATCATCATGGCTGCCATCGAGTCGGCCATGGTCTCCGCCTACCGGCGGGCGGTCAACGCCTCCAACGCCCAGGAAGTCGTGGCCAAAATTGACTCGGAAACCGGCAAGGTCACGATCTTCGCCGAAAAAGAAGTGGTTGAAGACGTGCAGGACCAGCGCACGGAAGTGACACTCGAAGTGGCGCGCACGGTGAACCCGGAAGCCAATTTAAGCGACATTGTGGTGGTCGAATCCACACCTACAGACTTCGGGCGCGTTGCTGCACAGACGGCCCGTCAGGTCATCCAGCAGCGCATCCGCGAAGCTGAGCGCCAGATGCAGGCTGATTTTTTCAATAAACAGGTGGGCGAGATCATCAGCGGCGTGGTACAGGCTGTCAGCATGACTCAGGGCGTGACCATTGGTTTGGATATGAAAGCCGAGGGCATCATGCCCCCGAATCAAAAAATCCCTGGCGAGAGATTCAAAGTACACGAACGCATCCGCTCGATTGTCCTGGAAGTCAAGGATAGCCCGCGCGGCCCGCAGATCATCCTCTCGCGGTCGCATCGCAATTTCCTGCGCCGTTTGATGGAAAACGAAGTCCCCGAAATCTATCATGGCATAGTCGAGATTCGCGCCATCTCGCGCGAACCGGGACAGCGCGCTAAAGTAGCCGTCTCGGCTACCCAGCCCAACGTGGACCCGGTGGGAGCGTGCGTGGGTATCAAGGGTGTGCGTATCCAGGCCATTGTCAAGGAATTGCACGACGAGAAGATTGACATCATCGAATGGAATGCCGACCAGGTATTGTATATTTCCAAAGCCATCAGCCCGGCCAAGGTTTCCGGCGTTTATCTTAACGAGGCCGAAAAGACTGCCACGGTGGTCGTCCAGGAGGATCAGCTAAGTCTGGCCATCGGGCGCGATGGGCAGAATGCGCGCCTGGCTGCCAAGTTGACCGGCTGGCGAATTGATATTAAGTCACTGATTGAAGCCGCCTCGGATGCCATCGTCAAGGTACAGAGAGACCCATCCCTGGCGAACATTGCCGAAGTTGAACACAAAAATATACCAATCGTTGAAGGTGTCCTGGCGAAGAAGAGCGAAGGCCGCCCGGTGACGCCGGAAGAATTCATGACGCTCATCCAGTTTGTTGAGCGTGTGGAACGGCGTACCGTGGAGCAGAAGAAAGCTACGGCGGCGGCCGAGGAAGAACGGGTTTCTGCCGCTCGCTCCGAGGTCCCCAACGCCGCGTTCGAAGCGGGTATCGATGCTTTGGGCCTGCCTGAGCGCATCTACAATATTCTGACGGAAGCCGAACACCGCACCGTCGGGGAATTGATGATGGCGATGAAACTTAACCCTGACAGTATCCTGGGCCTGGCTGGGATTGGACCCAAGTCCATGGAAGCCATCAAGACTGCCCTGGAGAACATCTCGTTCCCCGAACCGGAGCCGACCGTTGAGCCGGTTGCTGAGATCCCGGTCGAGGTGGTCGCTGAAGCGCCGGTGGAGACTGGTACAGAAACCGCACCTGCTGAAGTTTTACCCGAACCGGTATTAGCCGAGGGTGAAGCTGCCCCTGTGGTTACGGAGATCACCGAAGAAAAAGGCAAAGAGAAACCACTCGAGGAAATCTTCACGCTAAGGCCCGATATGCTGCTACCTGTGGCAGTTGTGGCTGAAGACGATGAGGATGAGTCAGATAAGAAAAAGGATAAAAAGAAGAAAAAGAAGGTTGTCGAGATCGTATATGACGAGGACCTCGAAAAGGCCATTGCCTTGAAGAAGCATAAACGTGGTGAGGAAGGCTGGGAAGAAGAATAGTCTGCCCGCCCACAGGGTACTGCGCAATTACGCGAACCCAAATTACTGTAATTGCCTGTATTTTGATCGTTCAAAGTTCATGTATTTATGCAAAGAAGCAGTAAAACAAGAACATCCTGCTCTGATGAACTATTGGATTTACAGGGTACTGCGTTTATATTTGAACCCAAATCGTCGTTTTTTCCTTGCTTTTTGGTCGCTTCAGTTCAGAAATTTATGCAAGGAGCAGTAGAAGGTGTCTGGCAAACCTGCAAAAGCACCCAAGCACATCCCCCAACGCACCTGCGTGGGCTGCCGAACCGTCTTGTCAAAGCGGTCACTGGTGCGTTTGGTGCGCCGGCCTGAAGGTGTGCAGGTGGACCCGACCGGTAAATTAGCCGGACGCGGCGCGTATCTGCATAATCGTCGTTCTTGCTGGGGAAAGGGTTTAAAAGGGCTGCTGGCTCATGCCCTCAAGACTACCTTGACAACTGAGGATACCCAACGCCTCCGCCAGTTCATGCAAACGCTGCCGGAGGAGGAAGAGGATACCGGTGAACAGGGATAAGCCCCAAATGGACTGATGAACCGCTGATCGTTCAACGGCAGGCTTGAGGGTTTCCGGCTCAACCCGGTCAGCAGACGGGGTTTGCCGCAAAAGTGTTTTGATTTAGGAGATGCCGTATGAGCGATCCAGACCGCAAAAAGATTGAACTTCCCGCGAATATTTCTATTCGCGATTTCGCACAGATTATTGAAATCAGCCCGATCCAGATCATTAAAAAGTTAATGGCCAACGGTGTGATGGCCAGTATCAACCAGGCGATTGATTATGATACTGCTGCTATTTTGGCCGACGAAATGGGTTTTGAAGCCACGTTGGAAAATCAGGAAGCGCCGGTCGAGAAAGAGACTGGCAATGTGCCATTGTGGCGGCAAATGATCGCCGGTGAAAACGAAGCATCCTTGACCCCGCGACCGCCTGTCGTGACCATCCTCGGCCATGTGGACCATGGCAAGACCTCCTTGCTGGATGCAATTCGAGATGCAGACGTTGCCGCCGGGGAAGCCGGTGGCATTACCCAGCATATCGGTGCTTATCAGGTAGAGTTGAAAGGTAGGCAGATTACCTTCCTGGATACCCCCGGTCACGCTGCCTTTACCGCCATGCGCTCGCGGGGTGCCCAGGGTGCGGATATTGTGATCCTGGTGATCGCTGCCGACGATGGTGTGATGCCACAGACGAAGGAAGCCATTGCTCATGCCAAGGCGGCGCGCGTACCCATCATCGTGGCGCTGAACAAGGTGGATAAACCCAATTCCAATCCCGATCGCGTCAAGAAACAACTCGGCGAGAACGACCTTATGCCAGACGACTGGGGTGGCAACACAATGGTCATCCCGGTTTCGGCCAAACAGAAACAGGGTATCGAGGACCTGCTGGAAGCCATCCTGCTGGTGGCCGATAATACTGACATCCGTGCGAACCCCAAGGGTGCGGTCATCGGGACGGTCATCGAAGCAGAGTTGGATAAATCCAAGGGACCGGTTGCCACGCTCCTGGTCCAGAACGGGACGCTCAATACGGGCGATATCGTGGTGGCCGGGAACACTTATGGCCGCCTGCGCGCCCTGTTCGACTTCCGCGGACGGAAGGTCCAGAAAGCCGGGCCGTCCATCCCGGTCTCGGTGATGGGGTTGAGCGAATTACCCTCGGCCGGGGATGTGTTCAAGGTGGTTGGATCCGAGAAAGAAGCCCGGCAAGCCATCCTGGAACGACAGGAAGCCAACAAAAAGCAGACCTCCGCGGCCAAAAAAATCACCTTGGAGGAACTTTTCTCCAAGATTAAAGCCGGTGAAGCGAAAGAACTTAACTTCATCCTGAAAGCCGACGTGCAGGGTTCACTTGAACCCATCCTCAACGAGATTAACAACCTGGGAAAAGGCGAGATCAGGATTAACATTTTGTACGCTGAGACTGGTAATATCAGCGAGAACGACGTGTTATTGGCATCCGCTTCCCAGGCCATCATTGTCGGGTTCAGTGTCCAGGCGGATGTGGCTGCCCGTCGTCTGGCCGATACAGAAGGTGTCTCCATCCGGTTGTATGACATTATCTACCGTCTGATCGAGGATGTGGAAAAAGCTCTCAAGGGCATGCTGGCTCCAGAATATACCGAGAAAGCGATCGGCAAGGCGGTTGTGTTGCAGGTCTTCAGCCTGTCAAAGGGCACGAAAATTGCCGGCTGCCGGGTCACCGAAGGCGAAGTCCGCCGCAACGGCAAGATCCGCGTTACCCGCGAAAAGGATATTGTCTACGAAGGCGAAGTTAGTTCACTCAAACATGAGAAAGAAGATGTGCGCGAGATACGCACTGGCTTCGAATGTGGCATCGGCCTGAAGAACTTCAGCGATGTCCAGGTCGGTGATGTAATAGAATGTTACCTGCTGGAAAAGACAGAAATCGAATAGTTTATGCTCGTAACTGCTCACCCATGAAAGGAATTCCTGGTGACGATGCTCTGCGTGGTACTCCCGGTTCTTGTACGGGGCGTCGTCACCGCCATCGGGACGCTCCGCGTCCCAAGGCCGGGCGCGGAGCGCAGGTGGGAGCGTTCCGACGCAAAGCGTCAGAACGAGAGAAGATAGAAATCGAATAGTTTATGATCTTCGAGTGTTAATAGAATTATGCCATCCGGTGTCCGTCTTCAACGTATTGCGGACCGTATCCGCCAGGAAATCTCGGAAATGCTCATCCGGGAGATCAGTGACCCGCGCCTGCATCAGATTTTTATCACCGATGTAAAAGTGGATCGTGAACTGGCCTTCGCCGAAATCTATGTTTCGGCAGTGGAAGGATCGCTTCGCAGTGCTGAAATACTGGAAGGGCTCGAACATGCCAGCGGTTTCCTGCGTCACGAACTTTCCGCCCGCATCGAACTGCGCGCCTTCCCGCGCTTGCGCTTCCACTGGGACCCCACGCCTGAAAACGCAGACCACATCGAACGGTTACTGGCTGATTTGAGAAAGAATGAACGACCTACAGAAAAAAATTAAAGACCGCATCCAAGCGGCGCAACGCGTTCTGGTGACCTCCCACGTCCGCCCGGACGGGGATGCCATCGGCTCCAGCCTGGCGTTTGCCCTGGCATTGCTCGACGCCGGTAAACAAGTCCAGGTGGTGCTCTCGGATGGGTTACCGGCCAGTTTCAAGCAACTGCCCGGCGCGGACATGGTCCGTACCAAAGCCGATGGCGAGTTCGACTTGATCGTCAGCGTGGACTGTTCGGATTTGAAGCGCATTGGCGAGGCCCTGGATGGTTACCACGCCCCCGACATTATCATTGATCATCACGTTACTGCCGAAGCGTTCGGGACCCTGAACCTGGTCGAGCCGGAAGCGGTTGCAACTGCCTCGGTGCTGATGCGTCACATGCACGCGTGGGGGCTGGCAATTACTGCGCCAATTGCTGCAAATTTGATGACAGGTCTGGTCACTGATACGCTCGGCTTCCGCACATCGAACACCAGCCCTGAATCTCTGCGCCAGGCCGCCGACCTTTTGGAACTTGGCGTGGATATGAGTACGCTCTACTACCGCAGCCTGGTACGACGGACCTTTGTGGAGGCGAAATACTGGGGTGCAGGCCTCACCAGCCTGGAGCGGGCTGACGGAATTATCTGGGCAACTTTGACCGTGGCCGACCGCAAAGCCTCCGGCTACACCGGGAAAGATGATGCCGATCTAATCAACATAGTCTCGTCCATTGATGATGCAGAAGTTGCAATCCTGTTTGTGGAACAAAATGCAGAAAAAACGAAAATCTCCTGGCGTGGGCTGAAACCGCATGTTGACGTTTCGCAGCTTGCCCGCCAGTTTAATGGGGGAGGCCACAAGGCCGCCTCTGGTGCGGAATTGTCCGGCAGCCTGGCCGAGGTCCGGGAACGTGTCCTGGAGGCCACCCGCAAAATATTACTGCTTCATGAATAAATGACTCTAATGCAAAAACCATCTAAACACAAAGGTCACGAAGGAAAAGCCTTTCACTTATCCTTTGTGTACGACGTGTCCTTCGTATTAAAGACCTTTTACAGTGGACTCATAAATACATCAACTATAATCGATCATCATACAGGCAATTCCAGCAATATTGGTTCACATCTTTGCGCAGTACCCTGTAAACCAGCCCCATAATTAATTTGTTGGGAGTTCTAGGAGGAAAAAAAATGGAAAGTCAAGAAATTAAAAACGCCATCTCCGGCATACTCGTGGTGGACAAACCCGTCGGCCTGACTTCGCACGATGTGGTTGACCACATCCGCCGCGGCACCGGTATCCGCCGCGCCGGCCACACCGGCACCTTGGACCCGCGCGCTTCCGGCGTGCTGGTCCTCCTGGTCGGACCGGCGGTGCGCTTGAGCGAGTTCGTTTCGGCTGCGGACAAGCGTTACCAGGCCATCCTGCGCCTGGGCAATGCCACCGATACCTACGATGCCGAAGGACACTTCACGCGCCAGCCTTCGACAACCCCGGTAGATGTGACTGAGGAGCAGTTCAACGAAGTGCTCCAAACCTACATCGGTGAGATCGAACAGACTCCCCCGGCCTTTTCAGCGGTGAAGGTCCACGGGCGCAAGGCTTACGAGATGGCCCGCCAGGGCGAAGAAGTGGAACTCGCCCCGCGTAAAATCAACGTTTACCATCTCGAGATTCTGGAGTGGGCGCCGCCGGAAGTGGTCATTGACGTGCATTGCTCATCCGGTACCTACGTCCGCTCGCTGGCGAACGATGTGGGGATTGCCCTGGGCTGTGGCGCGTATCTGGTCGGGCTGCGCCGCACCAAGTCGGGCCGTTTTAGTTTACGGGATGCCACGCCCCTGCGCAAACTGGAGGAAGCCTTTACTGCCGGGAACTGGTACCAGTACCTGATCCCCGCCGCCGAGGCCCTGGCAGAATGGGCCGCCGTGGAACTCAACCCCGACGAGGTGGAAGAAGTCAAGCACGGCCACCGCGTCAAGGCTGCCGCGGATGCCAAGCCAGGTTTGGTGCGAGGCGTAAGCATGGCCGGTGAACTCATCGCCATTTTGGACCTCGATGAAGTCACCATGGAATGGCAGCCGAAGAAAGTGTTCTTCTCGTAATTCCATATAAATTATAGATAAGGCTTGTAGTAGCGACTTCCCTGGCACCGCCCGCCAGGGTAGGTGTAGTCGCTTTTTCCCGGAAGATGGACGGCTGAAGCCGTCACTACGGTGCTTTTCGAATGGAAATTTGCCTATCCATAACTGAAGCAGCACGGAGGAAAGACTTATTGCCTTTGTGCGTACCTGCCCCCGGTCTTTGGGGGTTTGTGTCCTTTGTGGTGAAGGTTTTGAATTTTGTCCGGTAGCAAAATCTGCGTTCCATTTTTTCGCTATGATTCACACCCATTCTCTCGACGACCTTATCCTCCAAAATGCCTGGCTGACCATCGGCATCTTTGACGGCGTCCACCGCGGCCACCGGGAAATCCTGCAGCCACTTGTCACCGGGGCGCATGCAGCAGGCGGACCGGCGGTGGTGCTGACCTTCACCCCGCACCCGGCTGTTGTCCTGGGTGGCAAAACGGATTTCAAATACCTGACCACTCCCGACGAACTCCTGGCCCGGCTGGAATCGCTTGGCGTGGACGCGGTCATTACCCAGACCTTCAGCCGCGAATTTGCCGACCAGACCGCCGAGGAGTTTATGCGGCATGTCGCGCGCAGCCTGGGGTTACGCCGGCTTTTCATCGGCTACGATACTGCCCTCGGCCGCGGGAGGGAGGGCAACGCAGCCCGCCTGACCGAAATCGGGAAAGAGTTGGGCTACACCGTCCAGGCGGTGCCACCGCTGTCGGATGAGATGGGTATTATTTCGTCCTCACGCATCCGCCGGTCCATTACTGCCGGGCATGTGTCTGCTGCGGCGGGTGATTTGGGCCGCTATTATGATCTCACCGGCCCCGTCATCCACGGCGACGGGCGTGGGCACAAAATTTACATCCCCACCGCGAACATTCAAGTGCCGGCCGGAAAGCTCATCCCTGCCAATGGTATCTATGCCTGCTGGGCCTGGCTTGAGGGCTCAAGCCGAGGGTCCGGTGAAAACTCCGGGGAGGCGAAAAAACACCCGGCTGCCACCAACGTCGGCGTCCGCCCAACCTTCACCCCCGACCTCCCCGCTCCGGCTGTCGAAGCCCATCTCCTGGATTTTAACCGTGACCTGTACGGTCAGCAAGTCAGGTTGGAGTTTGTCGAGTATCTTCGCCCTGAAGAGAAATTCTTAAGCGTGGAGGCGCTGGTGGAGCAAATCCAGGCGGACATTGACCGCACCAGGGAGATTTTACTGCTTCCTAACCCGGACGAGCCGGAACAGGGAGATTTTACTGCTTCCTAACCCGGACGAGCCGGAACTATAAGAGATTTACCACGAAGGACACGAAGAACCACAAAGGAAAACCTCAAGAACCTTAGTGTCCCTTTTGACCTTTGTGGTGTAAATTCTTTCACAAAAAGCAAGAATTTCATTGCTAAGGTACTACGCATCGTCGGGCACACCTGTCCTCTCGGAAGGACACCGGGACGGTGCCCCGGAAGGACACCGGGAGGGTGTCCCCTTCGGGGATGATATGGCGGGCGGTGCCAGGGCAGAACGCCCTTCTCGCAACGACCTTGCCAGTATATTAAGCGAAGATGTTAAAACCCCGGCGCTCCATCACCAAACTCTTGCCGCTGCTTAGTGAGTGCGCTATAATGACCCGCCAGTAATAAAGGTAAGAAGGAATAAATAATGCCAGTTTACGCGTATCGTTGCAGTAGTTGTGGTGTGCAGTTCGAAAAACAACAATCGTTCAGTGACCAGTCGCTCCTGCGCTGTCCGGAGTGCGGCAAGAGGGCTTTAAAGAAAGTCTACCTGCCGGTCGGAATTGTTTTTAAGGGATCGGGCTTCTACGCCACCGACCATCATTCCCCTTCCGGCCAGCTGGCTAAAAAGGCAGACGAGAAATTGGAAGAGAAAAAAGACAGCAAAGAAAGTGGCGAAATCAAGGAACCGGCGGCGAAGACCGAGAAAAGTTCTGATATGAGTTCTGAAAAGATTACTGAGAAGAGTACTGAGAAGAGTAATGAAAAGAGTTCCGAAAAGAGTCCCGACGAGAGATCTGAAAAGAAAGAGTGAGTTTCATAAAATAAACGGCGCACCGATATTTGGTGCGCCGTTTTCTGTACAGGCAAAAGGCAAGAAATGGACTTAAAAAGGCGTTCGACGAGGTTCGAATACTACACCAAACTATCGGATGCCTTTGGCCTTGCCCCTGGTCTGGCAGGGGTTGGAAAAACAAAACAGCGACCAGGGCGTTTTAAAGCTCATCGCCGAGGATTTGAACCTGGAAGCGCTAGGTTCGAGGTTCAAATCCTGGCGAGGTACGTTTTTAATACCAGAATACTTGCTTACGATATTATTTTATTGTATAGTATACACAAGCGGTTATCATGCGAGTCTGCTTTTTATGCAATAGTTGGGCCGCCCGCCCTCACGTAACAAAGGTCAAATGCTATGGGCTAAGAAGTAGAGCGACGAGAAGGAGCAATCTCTATCTTATATAAGTGAGGAGAAAATTGAATGAGTATCATAACTGAAGATGGTGAAACGATCATCAAAGAAGGTTCAGCCAATCATTTCAAGGGTCTTGAAAGCGTAGGCGGCAAACTCTATCTGACCAACTTACGATTGGTCTTCAAGTCGCATGCGATCAATATTCAAGGTCACGAAGAGTCGTATCGGCTAGATGACATTATATCAGTGCTGCCAAGAAACACTCTCGGAATCGTTCCGAATGGAATGACACTCATACTCAAAGATGGTCGTGAAGAGAAATTCGTCGTCAATGAACGACAAGACTGGATGAACAGGATAAAGAGTATGAAAGCAAGGGGAGTGCCCCAATAGGACAGCTGCTCAACAGGATATTGCGTAAATAATTTAACCAAAACCCCATGAAGACCGGGCAATT
>JAPLGV010000417.1:431-10241 GCA_026389975.1 Chloroflexota bacterium | reverse complement strand
GAAGAATGATCTTCGTGCGCATAAGGCGCGGCAGGCGCTGCAGCGCCAGATACCGCATGGCATGCTTGCGGAATAAGATCAATCCCTTGTGTTCACCATAGAATTGCATATTGCGCTCCAGGTGCTGGCGCACCATCTGACGCACCATCTCCGGCGTGACCTGTTCCCGGTCGAGGCGGGAGAAGATCCAGGGATTGCCGATGGCGGCGCGCCCGATCATGACCGCCTCGCAGCCGGTATGCGCTTTCATGCGCCCAATATCTGCAACCGATTTAACGTCCCCGTTGCCGATGACCGGGATTTTCACCATTGCCTTGACCTCGGCAATGGCGTCCCAGTTGGCCTCCCCGCCGTACCCCTGTTCCTGCGTCCGCCCGTGGACGGCAATCAGCGCGCCGCCGTTCTCTTCCACAATGCGGGCTATTAACTTGTAGGTGCGGTTATCCTCCCAGCCCAGGCGGATTTTGCCCGTCACCGGCACGTCCAGCAAAGCGCTTAACTTTTGGAAAATGCGCGCCACCTTGAGCGGCGTGCGCATCAGTCCCACGCCCGCGCCCCGGTTGGCAACCGTCCGCGCCGGACAGCCCATGTTGATGTCAATGATGTCGGGCCGCTTCTCCTGGACGCGTAACGCCGCAGCTATAATTAAATCCGGGTCATCCCCATAAACCTGGATGACGAACGGGCGCTCTGCGTCATCGTAGGTGAAGCGGGTCGCGATGTGCTCGAATGCGTTGACGATGAACTCGGCCCGGGTGAATTCGTTATAACTCATCGCCGAGCCAAGCGCGCGGCAGATGGAACGAAAAGGCCAATCCGAGAATCCGTCCATGGGGGCGAGGATGGCATCCCCATAGACCGGAATATTGCCCACCCGAAAAGTGGGCGGCGTTTCGGGGAGGGCAGAAGCTGCAATCTGGGTCTGGAGAACTTGCATGTGTAAAAGTGCTTTCGACTTCAAGATTAGATGTCCAGCAGTTAACCCCTAAGGTGGACGGGAACCGCTGGACATCCCAAATAGTTCACTTCTTACCCGTGCTGGAACCGGGACTACCACGTAAATTTTTACCCATAAAATCCTCTGTTTTTAGCGGCGACACTTGCACCTGCACTTGCACCTGCTGCTCGTGCAGGTGAGCAACCCCCTCGCGAAAGTGGAGATTGCTTCGGGCGCTTCGCGCCCTCGCAACGACACGATTACACCGCTGTGCCCCTACAACAAAATTCATGGAACCGGTTCGGGCGCTTTTTCGGGTTGTTGCGCCCGCTTCAAGACCACATCTTTCTCCGAACCATCCACAAGAATGGTATCGCCTTCGTGGAAGGTCCCGGCCAGCAGGGCGTCTGAGAGTGGGTCCTCGACTTTTTGCTGAATGACGCGGCGTAAAGGCCGGGCGCCCATCTCCGGGTCATAACCCTGCTCCGCTAACAGGTCCAGGGCGGCTTCGGTGGCGGTCAGCGTCACCTCGTGTTCGGCCAGCCGCTCAGTCACCTTGTTCAACTCCAGGTTCACGATCTGGCGGATGTCGCCCTTGTTGAGCGAGCGGAAGACGATGACGCTATCGAGGCGGTTGATGAACTCCGGACGGAAGACCTTCTTGAGTGACTCGGTCAGTTTCTTGCGCATCTCTTCGTAGGAAGTGCGCTCCTCGGTTTTTTCGTCGCGTTTGAGTTGGAAGCCGAGCGAGGTCTGTTTCTTGATATCCTCCGCGCCAACGTTGGTGGTCATCACAATGATGGCGTTGCGGAAGTCCACCGTGCGGCCCTTGGCATCGGAGAGATGGCCTTCCTCCATAATTTGGAGGAGCATGTTGTGGATTTCGGGGTGGGCCTTCTCGACCTCGTCGAAGACCACGATGGAGTACGGGCGGCGGCGCAGGGCCTCGGTCAGTTGACCGGCATCGTCGTAGCCGATGTAACCGGGCGGAGCACCGACCAGGCGGCTGGCAGTGTGGCGTTCCATGAATTCGGACATATCCAACTGGATCAGGGCTTCCTCGCTCCCGAACATGAACTTGGCGAGGGCCTTGGTCAACTCGGTCTTGCCGACGCCGGTCGGACCGAGGAACATGAACGAGCCAATCGGGCGCTTCGGGTCTTTGAGTCCGGCGCGTGCCCGCCGCACCGCCTTGGCGATGGACTGGATGGCTTCTTTCTGGCCGATGATGGCCTTGTGGAGTTCCTCTTCCATCTTGAGCAGGCGTTTCGACTCTGCCTCGGCGATCTGCATGACCGGAACGCCGGTCCACATGGCGACCACTTCGGCAATATCCTCACTGGTAACGACCGGGCTTTTGGCGCGTTCCCAACTGGATTTCATCTGTTTGAGCTGTTCGTTCAGGTCGGCTTCCTGGGTTTCCCAGGTGCGCACGTCCTCGGCCTTGCCTTCTTCCTGGGCCAGGGCGCGGTTGGCGCGCGCCAACTTTAGTTGTTTGTAAATATCCTTCGAAGACGTGGACGCGCCGGACTTGTACATGCGCACGCGCGAAGCGGACTCATCAATCAGGTCAATCGCCTTGTCAGGCAGGAAACGGTCCGATACGTAACGGGCCGAAAGCTGGGCCGCGGCGTCGAGAGCCTCGTCCGAGATGACGAGGTGGTGGTGCTCCTCGTACATCTTGCGGATGCCCTTGAGGATTTCGATGGTCTCTTCCACGGATGGTTCTTCCACAACGATGGGCTGGAAGCGGCGTTCGAGCGCCGCGTCGGATTCGATATGCTTGCGATACTCGTCCAGCGTGGTGGCGCCAATGCACTGCAATTCACCACGCGAAAGCGCCGGTTTTAGAATGTTGGCCGCGTCCACGGCAGAACCAGCGGAACCAGCTCCCACCAGCATGTGGAACTCGTCAATGAACAGGATGGATTTGGTGGATTTGAGTTCATCAATGACGCGCTTCAGGCGCTCCTCGAACTGGCCGCGGTACATCGTCCCGGCCACCAGCGAGCCCACGTCCAGTTTCAGGACGCGTTTGCCCAGCAGCGGCGCAGGGACATCGCCGTCAGTGATACGCTGGGCCAGTCCCTCGACAATGGCCGTTTTACCGACGCCCGGTTCGCCAATCAGCGCCGGGTTGTTTTTGGTGCGGCGGGCCAGGATCTGGATGACGCGCTCGATCTCGGTCTGGCGGCCAATGACCGGGTCCAGCTTGCCTTCTTCGGCCAGGGTGGTCAGGTCTATCGCCAGTTGGTCCACCAGCGGGGTCTTGGGCTCCTGCTTGCCGCCCGGCTTGGCCATCTCCGGGACGGCTGAGGCCTGGGACCCGCTGCTTTCCTGCAGCACGCGGCGGGTCTGGCGGCGCACCTGGTCAGGGGTCACGCCCAGTTTCTTTAACACTTCCATTGCCGCGCCTTCCGAGCGGACCAGTCCGAGCAACAGATGTTCGGTACCGATGTAGTGGTGACCCATCTTGCGGGCCTCTTCGATGGCGTATTCGAGGACAAGCTGGGTGTCGGGAGCGAGCTCGATCTTGCCGCTTTCGTAGCGCCCCTCGCCGCTGAGGCGCTGGATCATCTCGCGCACACGTTCCGTCTCCAGACCGAGTTCGCGCAAAACGCGTCCAGCCACCCCACCGTCTTCCGTCAACAAGCCAAGCAACAGGTGCTCCGTACCAATCAATCCCTGATGGGCACTCTCGGCTTCCTGGTGGGCCAAGGCAAGCACACGACGGGCCCGCTGGGTAAACTTTTCCATACTAGCCATAAGGGTCTCCTGAATCAGTAGGACAAGAGGCTATCCTGCCCTACAATCAGACAAGAAGTATCTGGTTTGATTCTACCAAATAATGAAGGGGTTTTTGTATGAGGATGATTAGAGTTCGTGGTAGTCCCGGTTCCCGCACGGGGCACGGGACGAGGCAATTAGCGTCAGCGAAGCTTGGCTCGTTTCGGAAGCCACTGAGGGGCTTTGTTATGATGGGAATTGGCTTTGAAGGTAAATTCTGTCCCGCAGTCCGGGCAACCAAACTGGCATTCAATGACATCCGGCCAGCTGGCATCATCCTCCACATCCGCAAGGTCGGTAAAAGATGGGAATTCGACAATTCTCCCATCTTCCACGAGAGTGCGCAATCGCCGCAGGAATCTGGTCAACTCCCCTTTGGATGGGAATTGGCGTTTCTGGTTCATGGAAGTGCAATTTTTACAGGTCATCAACGATTATCTCCTTCCCCGCCGATTTTGCCGCGTTCCAGGCGGGAGAACAATTTTTCCAGGTTGTGCTCGGCAACTTCGTCCAGCGAAATCTCCAGCTCGGTGCAGACCTGAGCCAGGTACCACAGCACGTCGCCGAGTTCGCCTTTCAGGGATTCGCGGTCCGCTACGGAGATGACCCCGGACTTGTCGCGAAAAATCTTCTTGATTTTCCCGGCCACTTCCCCGGCCTCGTTGGTCAGCCCGAGGGTGGGATAAACGACCGGATGCCCGATGGGCGGATATTTGGCGGTCTTGCGGGATTGGGTCTGGTATTCGGTGAAGTTCATGAGAAAAAACCTTTTACCACGAAGGAACACGAAGAAAAAACTTAGTGCCTTTTCGTGTCCCTTCGTGGACAATCACTCTTCCAACAAATACGCCAGCACCCACCTGGTCGTCGCCAACAGGGCTTCGGTGTGGGTGCGCTCGTAGTTGTGCGAGGCGTCCACGCCGGGACCGATAAGCGCCACGGCTGCGTCCGCACCCGCATTCCACCAGACTTCCCCATCTGAATGGTAATAAGGGTAGATATCCACCTTGTAGGGGATTTCGTTCTTCTCGGCCAGCGCCCGCAACCGGTTCGACATGCCGTGATGGTACGGCCCACCGCTGTCCTTGACGCACAGCGAGGCGTGGAACTCGTCCGAGTTCTGACCCTCGCCCACGGCGGCCATGTCCACCACCAGCAGTTCTTCCACGTCGGCCGGGATGCCCGCCGCCGCGCCGTGACCGACTTCCTCGTAGTTGCTGATCAGCAGGGTCGTCGTCCGGGAGGGTTTGCGACCGGCGTCACTCAGGGCCTTGACCGCTGCCACCAGCGCGGCGACACAGGCCTTGTCGTCCAGGTGGCGGGAGCGGACGAACCCGGCATTGACCTCCACGCGCGGGTCGAAGGCCACGAAGTCCCCGACGCCCACGCCCAGGTCGAGCGTTTCCGACTCGGACAGCGTGCGGGCGTCCAGCCGTACCTCGAGCGTGTCCTCGCCCCGCTTCATCTCGCCCACTTCGCCGCCGAAGACGTGGCTGGAGGCTTTCGTTAGCAGGATGGAGCCGCGCACCTGCCGCCCGGAGCGGGTGAAGACGGTACAGCCCTCGCCCTCGATGGTGTTCCAGACGAAGCCGCCGATCCTGGACAGTTTCAACCGCCCGTTGGACTTGATCTCCTTGACCATCCCGCCAAGCGTGTCCACATGCGCCGTCACGGCGCGCGGAGCCACGTCCTGGTCGCCGCGCCAGGTGGCGGTCAACGCTCCCTTGCGGGTGCGGGAAAGTTTGAGCGCCGGGAAGGCTTTGAGGGTCTGTTCGGTGAACGCAATCGCGGGTTCGGCAAAGCCGGTGGGCGAGGGCGTGTTGAGCAGTTTGGTCAGGAAGTCGAGCAGGAAGGGAGTGTTGATTTCGGGCAGATTGGGCATGGGCTCCTCCGGTGGGAGAATTATACGTTAAAAATCGCCGCGAACATGTTAGAATATATGTGCTACATCAACCTGCGCAGAAATTTATCGCAGTTTCTTGGTGCTGTCGGTCCAAAACTATCAAGCAAGATCTACCCTACCGGAAAAGAGCAGTATGCGACCTATCCGTGCTTCCGAAGTTGGTACTTATCTCTACTGTGCGCGTGCCTGGTGGTACCGCCAGAAAGGGATTGAATCCACCAACCAGGCCGAAATGACCACGGGGACGGAACTCCACCGCGCCCACGGACGGCAGGTGATCGCTTCCAGTCTGACGCGCACCCTGGCGTTGATTTTGCTGCTGGTGGCGCTGGTTCTGCTCGTCGCTTTCTGCACGAGGCAGATTATTTAACATCAATTATGGATAAGGCGTGTAGTAGCGACTTCAGTCGCTTTTTCCCAGGATATGAACGGCTAAAGCCGTCACTACGGTACTTTGCGAATGAAAATTTTCCAACCCATAACTTATTTTAATTTGCCAGGGCTTTTTCTCACATCCACCTTTCGCTCATAAGATGGATGTGCATCTGTAAAACTATGTCTTCTCTCTACATCGGCCTCGCCATCCTGTTGATTGCCATCGTCCTGTTTTTCATTTCTGGGCGTCAGCGCCGGGCTGCCGGTCTCCCCGGCGGACGGGTGGTCTACACCGACACGCGCACCTGGGGCGCGGTCGAGAAACCGCTCTTCGACGTGCAACTGGGTCTCACCGGCAAGCCGGATTACCTCGTTGAACAGAACGGCAAACTCATCCCGGTGGAGGTCAAGACCGGGCGCACGCCGGAAGCGCCGTATGATTCGCACATTTTCCAGGTTGCGGTCTACTGTTATCTGATCCAGAAAACCTACGGCAAACGTCCGCCGCACGGCATCCTCCACTATCCCAAGCGTGACTTCGCCGTGGACTACACACCCGAACTCGAATCGGCCCTGCTGGACCTGCTGGCCGAAATCCGCCGTGACGAACACCGCTCCGACGTGGAACGCTCACACGACGACGAGCAGCGCTGCCACCACTGCGGGTTTCGCAATGGTTGCGACCAGAAATTGGCGTGACCTATCCCCCGGTCCCCTCTGCTGTGAGGGAAGGGGAAGTCATGGTTTCTTTAGTTCACTCTCTCTAATGCAGGTTTTTTTGGCTGGCTCAGCGTGGAACCAATAGCCCACTTGCAAACTTAAGTAAGCGGACATTTTCAAGTTCCATATTTATTCAGCATCCTCATAGCGCGGCTTCCAGCCGCAACAAAAGATTCACCGCGAAGAGGCGAAGATCGCGAAGATGGAAAAATCTTTTTCCACGAAGGACACGAATAAATACGAAGTTTTCAAGGTAATTCCCCCCTTCGCGTTCTCACCTGCACTTGCAGCGCAGGTGCAAGTGTCCTTTCTTCGCGGTTCCAAAAGATTTGCGCGCTTAATGCAAATGTCGGGCGGTAATATTATAATAAGCGTTGGCAACTGTGGGGTGCATCGTGCTCACCATTCTGCGCTTTCACCAACAAAACCTCATCCCCGGTACAAGCGACCTCGATTAGCAGGAACGGGGCGAGTTTTTTGAGAACCGCAAGCACCTGTTCGGCATGTTCCAAACCCCAGAAATCCAGCACCTGACGGCCCCACTCCTCCAGATGAGTCAATATGACGCGCCGGGGCTGAAGCGCCAGGCAGAAGCGGCAGAAAAGCTCCAACAAGGGCGGATGGGACTGCAAAGCCGCGGCTCTCCCCAGCCACAGGTGGGCAAAAAGTACATCCAAAGGGCGGAAATGGGGCAACTGGGTAACATCATAGGTGCGTGTGTCACCAGGGAAAAGCCAGCGTTTGCCGCCCAGTTCAACCAAATAGCCGGTGGCCGGGACGCCCCGCCGCCCATCAGGGTAATCAGGAGTATCCTCCCAGTGCAGTGCGTCTAAAAGGGTGATGTGGAGGCCGTGTAGTTCAATGGGTTGCAGCGGCTTCGGGACCAGGATCTGTTTGGCTGGCAACCCGGCCTGCTTGAGGACCAGCGGGAGAATGGCTTCGGGAACAACCCACCAGATGGGCAAATGCCGCAGAGCGCGCAGCAGGCCGAAATCCAGGTGGTCTCCGTGAGGATGCGTCAGCAGGACGAAATCCAAATCCTTTAAATCATGGGAAACAGCCATGGCAGGCGCCTGGGGGAGGCGGCTATTCAAGGCCAGCGGATCCATTGCCCAGCGGACGCCCTGGGTGCGGAACAGATAATTGGCAGAATACATCAACCAGGCCCGATCTTCGGGGCCTGGTGAATTCCATTCTGCAATGAGTTTGTCCCAGATGGCCGGGGTGCGGGCGGCCATTTCATCCCGCCGCCGATTGATCTGGGCCTGCTTTTCAGCGGATTGATCCATGATTAAGTGTACTGCAAAAAGGTTTTTAAACACGAAGGACACAAAGTTCACAAAGGTTAATCAATGAAGGCTTTTCCTTCGGGCCCCTTCGTGATCTTTGTGTTTAGATGGTTTTAGCAGGAGAGTGATGATCGTATTTGGTGCGGATCAGGGCCTCGACATCGCTGAGGGGGCGGTCGAACGGCCCCAGTTTTTCCATTTTCAGGCTGGTAACCGCCGCCGCCCAGATGCCGGCCTGGCCTGGGGACTTCGACAGCCGCATGGCAACGTAGGTGCCGATGCAGGTGTCGCCGCGCCCGCTGCGCCCGTTCAATTGGGCCGGATAAAAACCCATCTCGCAGCATTTGCCATCGGCGTAAATGAGCAAGCCGTCTTTGTGGGTGAGAACAATTTCCTTCGGCCCCATCCCCGCATAGATTTTGGCGGCCTTGAAAATGTCGGTCTGGCCGGTGAGAAATTCGGCTTCGACGGCATCGCTCTTCAGCACATCCAGACAGGCCAGGGTGGCTTTCATTTCCTCCCAAGGTGCGTAGACCAGGCTTTTGCCCTGCAGGATACGCACAAACCCCTGCATATCTGCAGCCAGGAAGACTTTTTTCTCTTTTAGCGCCCGGATCACGTCCAGGCCGACTTCGCCGCGCAGGCTGGACCCGATCACTGCCGCTCTCATCTCCAGGTTTTCCACTTGACTGACGGTGATCGCGCCCGCCAGGCCGTTGACAGACAGGTTGCGAATATCCGGGTCGGTGGTGGGATATTCCAGGCACATTTCTGTGGACTGGGGAGTGTAGGTGGGATAGCAGTCAATGCCAGCCTGGGTGAACTTTTCCGCCACGCGGTCATCTTCTTTTGCCAGCCGGGTGACTACAGCAATTTTCAGGCCGAGAGGCGCGGCGGCATGGGCCGCATAGTTCGTTCCGCCGCCATCAACATATTTCGTGCCGGAAGGGGTAATGATCGTATCCTTCGTGTAATTACCGATATAAACAACATCATAGATTTGAGAGGGTTTCATAAATCCCTTTCCAAAAACAAAAGTAAATTATCGGATAACCTGGGCAAGCACCCAGTAGAGGCCCGCGGCGATCAGGGCGGTTGCAGGGATGGTTAATAACCAGGCGGTAGCGATCTCCTGCGCAACCCCCCAGCGGACTTTATTCCCTCTTTCAGCTGCGCCGACCCCCATGATGGTCGAACTGACCACCTGGGTTGTGCTGACGGGGCCGCCGACCAGAGAGGCGCCGAGAATGACCACTGCCGAAGCCATTTGAGCAGCAAAACCGTCCACAGGCCGGATTTTAAAGAATTTGCCTCCCAGAGTTTTGATCAATTTCTGTCCACCTATTGCGGTACCTAATGCAATCATCCCGGCACACAGGAGGATGACCCAGGTCGGGACGGCAAAAACCTTCAAATAGCCTCCGGTGACCAGCGCCAGGGTGATAATGCCCATGGTTTTCTGGGCATCATTGGCACCGTGGCTGAGCGCCAGGGCCAGCGCGGTAAAGATCTGGCCGCGTTTGAAAAACCGATTTATTCCCGGGCTGGCTTTCCAACTCAGTAACAGGATCAGCCGGAGGAGGAGGTAGCCAAAGGCAAACCCGATGATCGGGGATGTGAACAAAGCAATCAGTATTTTCTCGATGCCGGGTAATTGAATGGCCTGCCAGCCCGCGCCCATGACCACCGCACCGACCAGCCCACCAATTAAGGCGTGCGAAGAACTGCTGGGGAACCCAAGATACCAGGTCAGCAGATTCCATAAGATGGCACTGCTCAGCGCGGCCAGAAGGACTACC
>JAPLGV010000417.1:0-348 GCA_026389975.1 Chloroflexota bacterium | reverse complement strand
CTGCAACAACCACCTCGTGTCCGATTGTGTTGGCGACGGCTACTCCAAAGATAAACGGGCCGGAGAATTCAGCAACTGCTGTCATTCCCAGGGCCACCCGCGGAGAAAGCGCACGCGACGATATCATGGTGGCAACTATGTTGCTGGAATCATGGATGCCATTCAGAAAATCAAAAACCAGGGCTAAGACAATCACAACAATAATTATTGGAGACATGATCACAGCCCTTCACTTATGCAATTTTGACGACGATGTCGGCGATCACGTTGGCGGCCTCATCCCCCCGGTCGGCGGCGTTGCTCAGGTGGCGATAGACCTCGCGCAGTTTCATCATCTTGACCACATGG
>JAPLGV010000190.1 GCA_026389975.1 Chloroflexota bacterium | reverse complement strand
CGCCACCAGGACGCGCACAGTCTTTTCATCCATGGAAATCTGCTCATTTGACAATCAGGAAGCACTCAACGATGAAGAACACCTGTATCCATATCAGGATGATCAGCACGATGAATTGTTGACCCACCCGCTGTAACGGCAAAAAGGTGGTTGCAGAGGCAGCTGCTAGAGGCAAGCCTTGAATAACGAGTTTCCAGCCTTTGGGAATCTTTTTACCTTTTTTCATGTGATCGGCCCAATCATATTTTGAATGCTTTACTGTGTAAATTGGATTTTCCAGACGGGCATATCAAGCCAATGACAATAACAAGCTGAAAGAAGTCAAGATCGTGTCAAGGCAACGTGTTGGATTTTATACAAAATGGGGTCAAGCCGATGACAAGAAGAGACTGAAAGGTGTCAAGAAATCGTCAAGATAATTGAGACGATCCATAATAAAAGGTTGACTTCTAGCCTGTTTTGCAGGAAAGGGGTCGCCAGTCTTTAACTTCACAGGTAACTCAAAATTGAACGAATTGTTCGCTTGAGCAATTCGTTCAATACGGTAAATTTTATAGAAGCAATAAACGGCGCCTAACAGGCGATTGCACTTTTTTTGTCTCAACAGCTTGTTTAACGCTCATCCCCCATTAGTTTTCAGTCTTTTTTCCCTTCTTCATCCCCGGGGATAGTCTGCCTGGGCGCACCTCCCAGCCGGAGCCCGCGGGGATTGTTGTCGAGGTACTGTTGGAGCAGAGACGGGGCTTCGGGGTGATCTACATGCAAGGCATGGTCATAGTCTCCGGCTGGCGCAGGTGGGTCGAACCGGACCGGGCGACGGACGCCGAGCGACTCGAAAAAACGGGCAATCCAGACGATCAAGTTGTAACGGTATTCCTGCATTCTAAGGGATTGCCATTCCACGATGGAGGCCATAGCGCCCTGGACGCGCGCCTTTTCGCGTACGATACGGTAGATCTGTTTTGGTTCGCGGTAGCCGATCGGTGAGATGAGCACCAAGTGGGCCGTCAGGACCAGGATGCTGAAGGAAATCAGCACCACCCAGCCGCCTTCGGTCCACTTGCCGACAATCTGGCCGACGAAGACAATCCCGGAAAGTACCGCCGCAAATCCCGCCCCGAAGGCGCCCCAGGAGCGTTTTGATCCCTTAGGATAGGTCTTCAAAATGTGTTTTCGGATGGCGAAGCCCATCATCATGATCGGCATGAAGACACCAATTCCATAATACGGAATCCCCAATGCCGTTTTGCCCCGGATAATGAAAGTGATGATGATGACAATGATATATGCGATCGTCACAGAACGGGTGAAAGTGCCGCGCTTATCCCGATACACAATGATCTCCGGGATTTCCCCGATCGCCACATCCCGCCATTCCGTGGCTTGTAAATCCTGGAAAGCGGTCATGGAAGCCGCGGCCAGCAGTGCCACCGCCAGGATCTGATAAGCCCAGTAAAGGATTATTCCTCCCGGGATCTGACTAAAACCGATAAAAGACAGGTTTCCCACTAGGGAGCGTCCGGCTGTGCCATCAAATGCGTTGAAGTGAATTGCAAAGTATGTCAGGAAGGCCGTGGTGATGCCACCATAGAACAGGAAGGAGGTCTGGACCATGCGCCCAATGCCCGATTTGCCGCTGTAGTAATTCCATAGACCCGACAAGCGCGGTAAGTTTTTCTTGCCCCACTTCACCAGGGCGAAGTCATCGTTAATCACAAACTGGATACCATTGGACATGGCTTCTAGTCCGCTCAGGGCCACCAGGCCTTTCATGGAAGCAGTCAGCATGTGGTACATGGCTTGCCAGATGGTAGGTGTGGTAGCGGGAGAAGTGTAGGGCAGTGCAGCCCGCGGCCGCGGATGGTGAGCCACCATGTGATTGTCACCAGGGCGACCCCGATAGCCACACGGATGATCCAGGTGATATTATAGGAGTTGGTCAGGGACAGCAGTTGATCCACGCCCGAGAGACTGGAGACGACGATGGTGAAGATATAGTCCTGGAGCAGGACGACCGCCACCACCAGGCTCAAGCCAGGTGCCAGATACCGCATCGAGGCAGTATACGAACCGCCACCTTCGTTGAAAACCCCCAGAGAATACATATATAGGAAACCGAATACCGCATTAGCAATAGCGATGATAATGACGGCGATGAAAGCGTATTTCTGCAAATTGTAGGGATGGAGGGCGCTCATCATTTCGCCGGAGGCGTAAAAATATGATGTGAAATAATCCACACCGAACAGGGCAATGGCGGCCAGCAGGCCGATCTGGCCGGCGCCATGCAACAAGGCATCGTCCTTCTTTTCGACCGGCGCGGCTTTGAAAGCGATAAAGACGATTACGATAAGCAATGCAATGGAAAAAAACATACTTTACCTTTTACTTCTTCTTACACCAATCTATGAACTTTCCTATATCAAAGGGCTCGAAAACAACGAGATTTTGGTTCAGATATTTGCGCAGTACCCTGTAATTGACAATCTCGGTCAGTTGGCCGTGTTATAAGTCGGTGACAGGGGTTCAATTTGTCTTGAGACGATACCCAACACCCGCTTCTGTTACGATATAGCGCGGTCGGGCTGGATCAGCTTCAATTTTTCGACGCAAGTTGCTGATGTTCACACGCAAAAGATGCGCATCCGCTTCGTAGTTGGTGCCCCACACTGCGTGGACGAGTTGCTGATGAGTAAGCACTTTGCCGGCGTTCTGAACGAGAATGCGCAGAATATCGTATTCCGTAGGCGTCAGCGCAGCCGTTTGTCCATTTACCAGAACGTCTCGCCGAGCCAGGTCTACGAACAGACCGGCGGCCTGATAGACCGGTTCGCTTTCGGGATGGGCTGACCGGCGCAGGGCTGCTCGCAAGCGAGCCATCAATTCGCCTGCTCCGAATGGCTTGGTCAAATAGTCATCGGCTCCGGCATCCAGGGCGGCGATTTTGTCCTCTTCCCGATCTCTTACCGAGACCACGATGATGGGGATGTGCGTCCACTCACGCAGGCGGCGAGTCACCTCGACGCCGTCCATGTCAGGCAGTCCGAGGTCCAGGATGATTACGTCGGGGCGTCCAGACACAGTAACGGCCAGGGTTTCTTCACCCGTGGCCGCTTCCAAAACTGTATATTGTCCGCTGAGAGAAGCGTTTAAAAATCGCCTGATGGGACGTTCATCATCCGCCACCAGGACGCGCACAGTCTTTTCATCCATGGAAATCTGCTCATTTGACAATCAGGAAGCACTCAACGATGAAGAACACCTGTATCCATATCAGGACGATCAGCACGATGAATTGTTGACCCACCCGCTGTAACGGCAAAAAGACGGTTGCAACGGCAGCTGCCAGAGGCAATCCTTGAATAACCAGTTTCCAGCCTTTGGAAATTCTTTTCTTCTTCATGGTGGTGCGATTGGCTCCAGTCCCGTGCAGGAACCGGGACTACCACGTCACATCTCAACTTGCTTTTCGATATGGGCTGGATTTTACAGATAGACGCGTCAAGCCGACGGCAAAAAAGGCCTGAAAGACATCAAGGTTATGTCAAGACGGTACTGGTATTTGGTTTAGCTTTTAGTAAGGGGAAATTGAATGAGCGTGCGGTAGTTCTGACGCGCGGATTTGAGTTCGTTAGATATCTGGTGATAGAAATAGACTGGGGCAGGAAATCCTGCCCCAGCGTCTTGTTTCAGATGATCTTCAGCCTGTATCCAACCCCCGGTTCAGTGATTAGATAGCTCGGTCGTACTGGGTCTGGCTCAATTTTCCGTCGTAGATTGCTGATGTTGACCTGCAGCATATGGGTTTCGCTTTCGTAAGCCGTCCCCCAGACAGCGCGCAGCAACTGATCGTGGGTCAACACTTTCCCGGCGTGTTTGACGAACGTCCGCAGTAAATCGTATTCGGTCGGTGTCAGGGAAATGGGCTGTCCGTTCACCAATACTTCACGCTGGTTCAAGTCAACAACCAGATTCCCGGTTTTGAAAACCGGATCCGTTTCTGCCTGCGCGGAACGCCGCAATGCCGAGCGCAAGCGCGCCATCAATTCCCCTACGCTGAAAGGTTTCGTCAAGTAATCGTCGGCACCGGCATCCAGCGCGGCGATCTTGTCTTTCTCCTGCTCGCGTACCGAGACGACAATGATGGGAATCTGCGTCCACTCGCGCAGGCGGCGCGTGACCTCTACACCGTCTATATCGGGAAGCCCCAGGTCCAGGATGATGACGTCCGGGCGGTTGGCCGCGGCGGCTGTCAGGGCTTCTTCGCCGGTGGTGGCTTCGAAGATAACGAACTGGCTTCCCAAAGAGGCTTTCAGGAACCGGCGGATCGAACGCTCATCATCTACTACTAAAACGCGTACGCCTTGCTCGCTCATTTTTGCGCCTCCACGGGCAGTGCAATTGTGATGATCGTTCCACCACCTGGGCGATTCTCGGCAGAAATAAATCCGCCATGGGCATCCACAATCCCTTTGCCGATGGCCAGGCCGAGGCCGGTCCCGTTGACGTTATCGGGTCGCTGGACGCGGTAGAACTTGTCAAAGATGCGGGTTAAATCTTCCGGGGTAATTCCCACCCCCCGGTCGGCGACTGTGATTTCCACAAAGGCCCCCGCCATGTGGGCCCGGATTTCAATGGGCGATTCCGGTGGGGAATACTTCAGGCCGT
>JAPLGV010000424.1 GCA_026389975.1 Chloroflexota bacterium | reverse complement strand
CGTAATACAAGCTCACTTTCTGCCCAAACCTGCCCGCTTGCATGATAATAGATAGGCAAAGAGAGATCTGGAGCCTTCAGACTCCGTTATGTTGGAAAATTCGCCCCGTGCCCCGACTCCCGTGCTAAAACCGGGACTACCCCGCTGGAACCGGGACTACCTCGCTGAAATGGACTTAATTAGAAATTCAAAGAGGTTCAAATACTGCTCGAAGCTTCCGGATGATGCCTAAGTCGGGCTCCCTTCACCCTGCCCCCTTCGGGGACCTTCGGCGGCACTACAGCGCGGGGACCTACGGCGGGGACGGTGAGGTACAACAGTAATTAAAATGTTGAATTGATTCTATGGCTGGATTCGAAAATAAACCGTCGGGTTGGCAAACAGCCCCCGGTACGAAACCTGCCCATTCACTGTCCCCAGTGTGCCCGGAGGCTGGTTGGTAAACTCAATGGACGAGGCCAGGCCTACGCCTTGACACCCGTCGTCACAGGGTAGGGCGGAAATTCAAGACAGCTTTCACAATGCGACCGGCTGCCTGCCCATCCCCGAACGGATTCACCGCTTTCGCCATTTTTGCGTAAGCCCCTGCATTATCCAACAACCGGTTCGCTGTGCGGACGATGAGCCTGCTATCCGTTCCGACCAGCTTTAGCACGCCGGCTTTCACCCCTTCCGGGCGCTCGGTCACTTCGCGCAAAACCAAAACAGGAATACCGAAGGTTGGGGCCTCTTCCTGGATGCCACCCGAATCGGTCAGCACAAGGGTAGATTGCTTGATCAGATGCACCATCGGCAGGTAATCCAAAGGGGGCAGGAGCGTAACATGCTGCACATTCCCGAGCAAACGCTTCACCGGTTCCTGCACGTTCGGGTTGAGATGCACCGGATAGACAATTTCCACATCCCCACGTTCAGCCAATTCTTTCAACGCCGCGCAGATATTCTCCAGCGGTTGGCCAAAATTCTCGCGCCGGTGAGCGGTCACCAAAATTAACCTCTTCTTTGTGTCATTGCGAGCGACCGGAGGGAGCGACACCTGCACCTGCGGCGCACCGCAGGTGCGGTGCAGGTGAGCAATCCCCGCCCGCGCGGAGATAGCATCCACTTTGGGGATTGCTTCGTCGCCGCTGCGCGGCTCCTCGCAACGACACGCGTGAATTTCCAATTTTGCCAGTAATTGAGCCACTGACTCCGGCTGCGGTTGTTTCGCCACAACCTGCAATGCATCAATCACCGGGTTGCCGGTTAATGCGATGGCCGAATCGGGCACACCCTCGCGCAGGAGATTTCGCCGCGCCCATTCGGTGGGGGCAAAATGCAGGTCCGCGGCAACGCCCGCCACGCGTCGGTTGATCTCTTCGGGGAAAGGCTGCCACTTGTCGTGTGTGCGGAGTCCCGCCTCAACGTGTCCCACCCGGATGCGGCGGTAATACGCCAGCAGGGAGGTGATTGCAACCGTGGTGGTATCGCCCTGTACCAGCACCCAATCCGGTTTCAGGGCCACCAGTACCGGGTCGAGCTCCCGGAAGATGCTGGCGCTCAGTTCCGCCAGGGACTGGTCGGCCCGCATCAGATCGAGATCCACGTCCGGCTTGATTTCGAACAATGTCAGCACCTGGTCGAGCATCTCCCGATGCTGGGCCGTAACACAGACAAACGACTCTACGCCCGGCGTGCGTTTGAGTTCTTGCACAACCGGGGCCATTTTCACGGCTTCGGCTTCGGGGCGGGTGCCAAAGACAGAGAGAATACGCATAGGGATCGGGTAATTAGGCAATTAGGTAATTAGGTAATTAGGCAATCAGGTGATCAGGTAATCAGGCAATCAGGTAATCAGGCCTGGTTCTCGATTATTAGGTACATGGTCACTTTCTCACTCCCAATCGGAATATCTTGAAACCTGCTCCTTGCCAATCTTTGCCAGCCCAACCATTGACGGTATCAACGAGAATTCGGGCAGGGGTCATTGCCGCCAGTCTTTCGGGGGTCAGGGCACACAGCTCGGTATGATTGACCAGCAAAACAACTGCATCGGCATCTTTCAAGGCGGCCTCGAGGGTCGGGACGGCAGTTACGCCGGGCAAGTCGGCGTCCGGTTTGAAAGGCTCGAAGGCTTTGACGGTTGCGCCTTCGTCCTGGAGCAGATGGATCACTTTCACGGCGGGGCTTTCGCGCAGGTCATCCACGTCGGGTTTGAAGGCCAGGCCGAGGGCAGCAATTTTCTTGCCGTGGAATTCGCCAATTGCTTTTCTGACCAGTTCAAGTGCAAAATGGGGTTGAGAATCGTTGACGCGCCGGGCGGCATAAATCAGCGTGCTCAAATCGGGCGCGGCCTCGACGAAGAACCAGGGGTCCACGCTGATGCAGTGACCGCCCACGCCGAGGCCTGGGTTGAGAATCTTGACGCGTGGGTGCAGGCTGGCGATCTTGATTGCCTCCCAGGCGTCCACGCCAAACCGTTCGGCCAGGCGGGCAAATTCATTGGCAATGGCAATGTTGATGTCGCGATACGTATTCTCCATCAGCTTGACCATTTCGGCAGTGGTGGCATCGGTGAGGACAATTTGTCCCTTCACGAAAATGGCATACAGGTCCCGGCCCGCCGCAGCGGAGGCGGGTGTGACCCCGCCGATGACACGCGCATTCTCAATCAGCTCGCGCAAAATCTGACCCGGCAGGACGCGTTCCGGCGAATAGGCCAGATGGAAGTCCACACCCGCTTTCAGGCCGGATTTTTCCAGAATAGGAATCAGCAAGTCAATGGTGGTGCGCGGCGGCGAGGTGGATTCGAGCACCACCAGGTTGCCTTTGCGCAGCATCGGGACAATCGCCTCGGCAGCCGAGGTGACGGCGCGCATGTCGGCCAGCTTGTATTTCTGACCGTCATACTCGCCAAATTTGTCCTCGTAAAAGGGCGTCGGGACAGCAATAATGAAAGCATCCGCCTCGACCGGTGTCTCGTTGACGGTCAGGTTGCCGGTTTTCAGAGCGGCCTCGAGAGCCTCGCGCAAGCCTGGCTCGTGGATGTGAATCTCACCCTTGCGTAAAGTGGCAAGCACGCGCGGATTCACATCCACGCCTACAACTTGAAGGCCATGTGTTGCGAAAGTAGATGCGGTGGGCAGGCCGATGTAACCCAGCCCAAGGACACAGATTTTGGTGAAGGTCACGGGGGAACTCCTAAAGGCGGATATTTCTAAGAAGATATTCCAACCAAACTGGGTATACAATAATTATGATTGGCAACTTGAAGCCAAATTATCTCCCCGGTTTTTTGATCGCAAAACTGCTTGAAGAACCGATCAAAAAGGCAATTTTCTGTCATTGCACGTTCCAAAAAGAATTCCCCACACACATCAACCTTGTAAATAGCATAATCAAGAATGTAACGTGACTCCGTTTCAGTGATTTTCAAAGCAAGATTGTCCGTTTCTAGCTTGTATATATAATTAGAAACTTCTACCAGCAAAGATTCCAAAAATATTTCTTCAATAGGTATGAGTTCTTGATCAATAAGAATATCAATCAATTCTGTAATCGAAAATACATGATGAAGTGCCCATGCAAACGAAGTATTATCAAGAAGAGAATCGACTGACAGTTGTTGCAATATACCTACTCGCTTCTCATAAAATTCAAGAACTCTTGCATCAATTATTTCTTCAAGCGGGCTAAGTATTAATGCGTTCATTCCCTATCTCCTATCGAGCTCCTTTGCTCACATAAGCAGGGGGCTCAATGCCGAAATACTCTCGATGTATTTTTTATACTCTGATGCGACGCAATAATTTCTGACGCTTTTACGTCTCTATTGATTCAAATTCTAGTTCAAATTTCTCGCACAAGTCGCCAAGCACCTTTATTGCTCTCTCCCTCGCATAATGGCTTTCGATTGTGTAGCCTTTGTAAGTTACTGGATAGAAAAATGCTCTACCATTTGGATGGATGGGTGGATTCTCATTGGTTAAGATAAATCGAGTCTTACTTGATCCCCAAGGTAGCGGGACTTTGTATATGTACTCTTTGTCAACGATATGCTTGAGTACATCCTCGAATAATAATCTGACTGTTTCGTTCGAGAATATTTTGTTGTCCACTCTCACCGCTAGACGTCCTGTGACACGACCTTTGTTCTCGAATACGTCAGAAGTACTAAAATCAATAGCACCTGTTGA
>JAPLGV010000503.1 GCA_026389975.1 Chloroflexota bacterium | reverse complement strand
TTCTCTGGGACCGTAACGCGAAGCGCGATAAGCAATCTCCATGTTGATGGAATTGGCGGATACAATCGGAGCAATGGCATCGTAGAAGTGCAGGTGTTCTTCTCCGGTCAGTGCGGCAATCGTCTGCGAGAGCCGTTTCGAAGTCAGCGGGCCGGAGGCGATGATGGTAAGGCCGGCTGGCAGTTCTGCCACTTCTTCGCGCACAATTTCGACACAGGCATGAGCGGAGAGACGTTCTGTTACCAGTTGGGCAAAGATTTCCCGGTCCACGGCCAGGGCTGCACCGGCAGGGAGCATGGCAGTTTCAGCGCATTCCATCAGCAACGAGCCGAGCCGGCGCAGCTCGTTCTTCAGGATGCCGGAGGCGCGGTCGGGCAGGTTCGAGCCGAGAGAATTCGAACAGACCAGCTCAGCCAGGTCCGAGGTCCGGTGCGCACCGGTGGAGACTGTCGGGCGCATTTCATACAAACGGACGCGCAGCCCGCGTTGTGCGGCTTGCCAGGCGGCTTCCGACCCGGCCAATCCTCCGCCAATCACAATCAGATCAGGTTTTGACATCCTTGATATTGTACCATTTTGGTTTTTAGGTTCTTATCAATGAAATTCTTGCTTTTTGTGAAAGAATTTACACCACAAAGGTCAAAAGGGACACGAAGGTTCTTGAGGTTTTCCTTTGTGGTTCTTCGTGTCCTTCGTGGTAAATCTCTTATAGTTCCGGCTCGTCCGGGTTAGGGGATGTGAACTACCTGAGTTTCTCACTTACCCCGTTTTTGCCCCTTTTTGAGCGCAAAAATGGAAATTTTAGGACACTAACAAGGATGTGCTGCAAGGAGGAAACCAGATTTCTCCACCAATCCCATTTTGACATCTTTCATGCAAAAAAAAGAATATATTTTAGACATTTAAGGGAGTGCTGCTGGTAGGATGCTAGATATAATGTGTTTCTACAGCAAAATATATTCGGAGTCGGAGAAAACCTTCCTCGAAACTCTACAACCAGGACACTAATTTGAGAAACTCAGGTGAGGTTTTCCTTTGTGGTTCTTCGTGTCCTTCGTGGTAAATCTCTTATAGTTCCGGCTCGTCCGGGTTAGGGGATGTGAACTATAATCACGATTGAGGGAACTTCTAATGCCAAAGAGTCTAATAGACCTTCAGCTAAAGGAGACCGGCCAATTAACTGCCCGGAACGCTTACAATTCAAACAGACTGAAATTGGGAGCAACACGATGACTCAAAATGATGACCTGAAAATACGGGCAGTGAATACGCTGCGCTTTCTTTCGGTGGATATGGTGCAGCAGGCGAACTCCGGACATCCGGGACTTCCAATGGGTTGCGCCGCGCTTGCGTACACAATTTGGACCCGGCACCTTCGTCACAATCCCCGGAATCCGTCCTGGCCTAACCGTGACCGTTTCATCCTCTCCGCTGGTCATGGGTGCGCACTGTTGTATTCGCTCTTACATCTGACCGGTTACGACCTCCCGCTGGATGAATTAAGGAACTTTCGTCAGTGGGGAAGCAAGACACCCGGCCATCCTGAATATGGACTCACGCCTGGGGTGGAAGTGACCACCGGTCCACTGGGGCAAGGTTTTACCAATGGCGTGGGGATGGCGATTGCCGAAGCGCATCTTGCCGCCGAGTTCAACGCACCGGGCAACCAGGTTATAAACCACTACGTTTACGCCATTGTCACCGACGGCGATTTGATGGAAGGGATTACTGCCGAGGCTGCCTCGCTGGCCGGCCATTTACGGCTGGGGAAGCTTATCTACCTGTACGACGATAACCGTATCTCCATTGACGGTTCCACGGATATTGCCTTCACCGAGGATCGTGCTGCCCGGTTTGCAGCCTATGACTGGCAAGTGCTGCGCGTTGCGGATGCTAATGATGTGGAAGAAATTGATATGGCCATTCGGCAGGCAAAAACCGATCCGCGCCCGTCACTCATTGTTTGTCGCACAACGATTGGATTCGGTTTGCCAACCCGGCAGGGTACTAGCAAGGCTCATGGCGAACCGCCCGGTGATGCGGAATTGAACGCTGCGAAGGAAAAGCTCGGCTGGCCGGTGGAGCCGCGTTTCTACATCCCCGAAGAGGTGCAGGCACATTTCCGTCAAGCGGTGGAAAAGGGCCGGGGTTGGGAAGCCGGCTGGAGGTCCGAGATGGACGCGTACCGGGCTGCACAGCCGAAAAAAGCCTCCGAGCTGGAACGCCGCCTGCGTAGCGAGCTGCCAGCAGACTGGCAGTCGGCCATTCCTGTCTTCCCGGCGGACGAGAAAGGGATGGCAACCCGCGTCGCGTCGGGGAAAGTGATCAACGCACTGGCGCTAAAAATTCCCGAGCTCATTGGTGGCTCGGCAGACCTGGCTCCCTCGACCAAAACCTGGATTGACGGCACCCCGGCGTTCGAGCCAGAGACCCCTGGCGGGCGGAACTTCCATTTTGGTGTGCGCGAACATGCCATGGGTGCGGCCGTCAACGGCATGGCCGTGCATGGCGGGGTCATCCCGTTTGGCGCTACCTTCCTGGCCTTCGCTGATTACATGCGTGAACCCATCCGGCTTTCGGCGTTCTCACACTATCCGAGCATCTGGGTCTTTACGCATGACAGCATCGGTGTTGGTGAAGATGGGCCCACCCACCAGCCGGTGGAGCACCTGGCGACCCTGCGCGCA
>JAPLGV010000049.1 GCA_026389975.1 Chloroflexota bacterium | reverse complement strand
GGTTAGTCGTAGCATGGTTGTGGAGACTCCTCTAAAAAGATATACAAACTAATGCTCCAGCACAGTTCTTTTCGAACTGGCTGGCTTCCTCAATCAAGCAAGATGTTCGTTTGGCTGGATTTCGTGAACTACTCTTTTGTCTTGCGCGCCGCTTCAGTGAGCAGGGTGAGCGCCGAAATAATCATGTTTTGCTGTTCCGGGGTCAGGGCATCCGTGAGACCCTCGATCCATTGGCTGCGGATCTCGACACCCTTCTCAATTAACACGCGGCCTTTTTGAGTCAGTGCCAGTCGTTTGGCGCGGCGGTCTTCAGGATCCTCCGTCCGTTCGATCAGACCCAACTGTACCAACCGGTCCACGGCCTGGCTGGCGGCGGCATTCGTGACCCCCAACTGATCCCCAATTTCTGAGACGCCGGCACATCCTCCGTGGAAAAGGCGCATCAGGATATTGATTTGGGAAAACGACAGTCCCGTTGCGTCCATGAAACGCTTGAAATCGCGCATGGAGCGGTGCATGAAGACTTCTGACCATTCACGTATCCCTTCAGTTAATAATACTTTAGTTGGCGACATAATAAACATCCTTGATTAGTTAAGCGTGGTTGAATATATCCGCATGTTTTCAACCTGTCAAGAGTCTGGCAGATAAGAAAAAGATTAGAATATAAAAGCACACCCGCTCGATTATTTTGAGGATGAGCTTTTATATGGGCGATAAAAGTGATGTGTGGTTCAATCCGTAAATTAGTTTGAACCTGCTGTTCCCCATTACTTTAGCGATGAGATTGCTTCGGTGGCCTCGCTGTGCTCGGAGCGCCGCCTCGCAACGAAACACTCTACTCGGAGAGTGGAATCAGCAGCAACGGAATCTGTGTCCTGCGGGCCACGCTGGCAGCCACACTCCGATTCCAGAAGGCGTCGAGACCGGCGCGGCCGTGCGTACCAAAGATGATCAGATTTGCACCGATTTTTTCGGCGGTCTTGGCAATGACCGGGGCCGGGTCGCCGCGGGCGATCTCAGCGGTGGCAGGGAGGCCGGCTTTTTGGAATTCGTCCAGATGCGCCTGGAAGTGTTCCTGGGCGATTTCTTCGGCGATATCCAGGTAAGCGGTTGTCGTGGCAGGCATGAAATTCCCGGAGGCGGCCTGTTCTCCGGAGAGAGTGCCCAGGGTGGGGATGACGCACAGCAGATCCAGTTGCGCTCCGTAGGCTTTCGCCAGTTCCTCGGCAGTCGGGATGGCTTTATCGTGGATAGACTCGTTATCCAGCGGGACGAGGATGCGGTTTATTTTAAACGGGACGGAAGACTCCGCCGGTTTGATAAGCAGGACTGGGGTCCCGCTGGCTGCGGCGACCTGCTGGGCGATGTTCCCGAAGAACAGGTCATGCATCCCGCTGTTCCCGTGCGCACACAGGAGGATCAGGTCGGGCTGGAACTCGTCGGCGGAATGGTCAACGATGCTGCGGGCCACGTCGGCCACGGCGGCGGTGTGGACGTGCCAGTCCACTTTGACTTTGGGAGAAAAGGCATGTTTGGCAGTCTCGGCGAGGTAGGCTCCGGCTTCGGCGGAGTTGGTCAGGTGGCGGTCGCGGTGGATTTCGTCGGGAGCGTCCTGCTCGATGACGTGCAGAAGGGTGACCGGCGCTTTAAGCGCATGTGCCAGGGAGGCCGCGGCGGGCAGGGCCGCTTCGGCTAATTTGGAACCGTCCAGGGGAACAAGAATGTGTTTGAACATAGGCCTATTTCCCAAAGAATGTCTGATAGAGCAGGAAGAAGTTGAGGGCGATGATCAGCGCGGCGGACAGGCTGGCCAGGAGTGTGGTGATGCGCTTGTTGACCAGCACGCCCATAATGCTCTTGTTGCTGGTGAACATCACCAGCGGGATAACGGCGAACGGCAGACCGAAGGAGAGCACTACCTGGCTGATCACCAGTGTGCGGGTCGGGTCGAGGCCGATGGAGATGACAATCAACGACGGGACAATGGTTACGACCCGGCGGATCCAGGGTGGAATGTGGAAATGCAGGAAGCCCTGCATGATAACCTGCCCGGCCATCGTCCCGACCGAGGAGGAGGACAGCCCAGAAGCGAGCAGCGCCACCCCAAAGACGATCCCCGCCGCGGGACCGAGCAGCGGCTGGAGGGTGCGGTAGGCCTGCTCAAGGGTGCCGACGTTCGTCCCGGTTTTGAAGAATGTGGCGGCGGAGGTGATGAGCATGGCGGCGTTGACCGAACTGGCGATCACCATGGCAATGACCACGTCAATGATCTCAAAGTGGAAGAGGCGGCGCTGCTGTTCCGGTTTTTTGACCACCACCCGGCCTTGGGTCAGTGCCGAGTGCAGAAAGATGGCGTGCGGCATGACGGTTGCACCCAGGATACCGGTTGCCAGCAGGACGCTTTCGGTGTTGGTGAAGTGTGGGACAAAGGTGCTGTGGAGGATGGGACCCCATTCCGGGCGGCCGAGGAAGAGTTCGACCACATAACTGAGGGCAATGATGGCGAGAAATCCGGTAATTACCGCTTCCAGCGGACGGAAACCGTAGCGTTCCAGACCCAGAATGAGGAAGGTGATGACGGCGGTCAGCAGACCGGCGATCCAGAGCGGCAGGCCGAAGAGCAGGTTGAGCGCCACGGCTGCGCCCAGGAATTCGGCCAGGTCGGTGGCCATGGCCACCAGTTCCATCAGCACCCACATAACCCAGACGACTGGCCTGGAGAAATTCTCCCGGCATTGTTCGGCCAGATTTTTACCGCTGGCGATGCCCAGCTTGGCGGAGAGCGCCTGCAGGAGCATGGCCATCAGGTTGCTGCCCAGGATGACCCATAATAATTCATAGCCGAATTGCGCACCGCCCTGGATGTTGGTGGCGAAGTTGCCCGGGTCCACGTAGGCGATGCTGGCGATGAAGGCCGGACCGAGGAAGGGCAGCAGGCGGGCGAACCAGCCCTTCTTGCTCCTGCCGGAGAGCACGGCTTTGGCGCTCTTCAGTGTGCCGCTGTCTTGTGTATGGGCGCTGGGACTGGTTCGCTTGGGCACCGTTCGTTTTCCTCTTGGTTCTTGAGCGGCATAATTGGATAGGGGTTATCTTGAATGGTTATATCCAATAAAAAGAACCGAGTCAAGGGGAGACTCGGCTGACCGGTTTGGCTTCGCGCAGCACCCCTTTAGGGGCAGCGGCAGCGGCGAGACTAG
>JAPLGV010000466.1 GCA_026389975.1 Chloroflexota bacterium | reverse complement strand
GCTAGCCGCTTGACCACAGGGAAAAGCTTGTCTGCCACCGGCGCGGCGTAAACCTTGATCGCGGCGCAAACTACCAGCGGCAGCAGGACCAGCAGGAGGAGCGGTTTGGCCAGAGACCAAGCGTCCACCGTCAGTCCCTTGATCAGCCACGGCGCCATCAAGGGCAGCAACACCACCGTGGCGAGCATCGCCAGCGGCATGAGGGCGGCAGAGAAGTCCATGTCGGCGCGGGCTTTTCTCACCAGGATGGGCAGGAATGGCGCGATCGGCGCCAGACTGAAGATGAGCAGCCCGACGGCATGCGGCTCCGCTAGCGGAAGGACCTTGGTGAGCAGATACGCGAAACCCGGACCGACCACCCAACCCCACACGAGGGTCAGCACCACCAGTCTGGCGCTGCGCAGCGACTTGATCGTTTCGCGCAGGTTGAGTTCGAGGCCCATCGACGCCAGGTTCGCCACAGAGTAGAAAATGACCAGAATCCCGAACACGGTCTGAAGGGTCATGGTCCGTCTCCTTTCCGGTGAACTGGGATTATTTTAATCATTCTGAGCATCAAGTTGCGGGTGGTGTCGAAGCCTGACCTCTCGCTTCGGCCTTGCCGGCCTGTTTGGCAAATATTTTGGCTCCGATGGCGGCGAGGGGAATCGACACCACAATCCACAAGACGGTCATCGCTCCGATGCGCGGGTCCGCGTTCGGAATGGCCGTCGTCGCCGCGAAAAGCGCGGCGCCGTTCAGCGTGCTTAGCCCCAGCGCCATGATGCTTCGCTGATTCTGTTTCAGACCGAAGCTGAAGTTATAAGTCATCAGGCCCATCCCGACCATGAACAGGGTCATGGAGAGGAGGGCTAATTCTCCCGCCGTGTTGAGCATTCCCTGGCCGTAGATCACCAGGCACCATACTGTCGTCAGCAATGTGGAGATAAAGGCCAATCCCTTGACCGCCGGGAACATCTTGGTTGCCGCGGTGTCGGCGTAATGCCGGATTACTATTCCGATCAACAGCGGCAGGAGGATGGTCAGAAGGAGCGGTTTCGCGAGCGACCAGGAGCTGATCGTCACCCCCTTGACCAACAAGGGTGCTATCAAGGGCATCAACACCACCGTGCCCACCGCCACCAGCGGTATAAGGGCTCCCGCGAAGCCCATGTCTCCGCGGGCTTTTCCCACCATCTGGGAAAGGAACGGCGCGCAGGGTGCCAGGCTGGCGAGGAGCACCACGACCACGTAAGGCTCCGCCAGCGGGAGAATCCTGGTGATCAAATAGCCGAAGGCCGGGCCTACCACCCAGCCCCACACGAAGACCAGCGCCACGGATTTCTTATTCCGCAACGCCACCATAACCCCAGGCATCCTCACTTGGAGGCCCATGGCCGCCAGGTTCGACACGGTGAAAATTAACACCATTGGGCCTACTGTGCTCTGAAAAAACTGCATGGCAGCGTTCATAGTTTGTTTCCTTTCTCGATAACAGGGTTGTGCCAGCCTCCGGGCGGGGTAACCAAGGCGACTTCCTTCGGTCCCCATGTCTTGGATTCATAATCGAAGACAGGCGTGCTGGTTTGCAACGCGGGATCAACAATCCGCCAGGCCTCTTCCACGTAGTCCTGCCGGGCAAAGAGGGTCGCGTCTCCCGCCATCGCATCTCCTAGCACGCGTTCGTAGGCGTCCATCTCCTCGGCATGGACAAAGTGGCTTCCCAAGACTTCCACCGGGACGGCCGCCTTTTCGTCCAACGGAGCCATCACATTCAGGCCGAAGGCGACCGTGATGTCGGGACTGATCCGAATCCGGAAGTGATTCTGATTTAGATTCAGTTCCTTAAAAATGCTAGGCGTTTGGCACAACCGGACAACAATCTCCGTGCAGGTCACTGGCAGGCACTTCCCGGCCCGGATAAAGAAGGGCACCCCCTGCCAACGACAGGAATCGATATCCAGACGCAGGGCCGCAAACGTTTCCACCCGGGAATCAGGCGCAACTCCTTTTTCGCTGCGGTAGCCACGAAACTGGCCGCGAACGAGGTTCCCCGCCGCCAAAGCGGGAATCGCCTTCAAGACTTTGACCTTCTCATCGCGAATGGATTCGCTGTCGTTTCGGACCGGCGGCTCCATCGCCAGGTTGGCCAGGACTTGGAAAAGGTGGTTTTGGATGACATCGCGAATGGCCCCGGTTTCATCATAAAAGGCGCCTCGGCCTTGCACGCCAAAACTCTCGGCCATCGTAATCTGCACGCTCTCGATATGATGACAGTTCCAGAACGGTTCCAGGAACGCGTTGGCAAAGCGAAAGAAGACCATGTTGTTCACCTGACGTTTTCCCAAATAATGGTCTATCCGGTAGATGTCCTGCTCGTCGAACGTTGCAGATAGAATCCGGTTCAGGGCTTGGGCGGAGGCCAGGTCATGTCCAAAGGGTTTTTCCAGGATGACGCGCGCGCCGGTGGCACAGCCCGCCCGGTCCAGTTGTTCGACGGCGCCTGGAAAGAT
>JAPLGV010000039.1 GCA_026389975.1 Chloroflexota bacterium | reverse complement strand
GGTGCTGATCGCTGCACTGACTTCGATTTTGGTCGGCTTGCTCATCTTGGGGCCCCCGTTGTGGCAGATATTCAAGGCTTACATTGGAAAGTAATTTTTTTTGAAATCAAGCCGTATCATTCCTGTTGTCCAAGCATTGTTGGCCGCCTTCCTATTTGGAGCAAGTGCGCCGCTTTCCAAATTGCTGTTGGGAGAAACTTCGCCGGTATTATTAGCCGCATTGCTGTATCTCGGTTCTGGGTTCGGTTTGCTGTGTGTAAAATTGATGGAGAAGAAGGTGCAATATGAGCAGAAAGAAGCGCGCCTTGCACGATCGGACTGGCCATGGCTTGTCGGGGCAATCCTGGCAGGCGGGGTGATCGCACCAATTATGCTCATGATAAGCCTCCGCCATGCACCCGCGGCTACCGCATCTCTTCTCTTGAACTTTGAAGGCGTCGCAACCACGTTGATTGCTGCTATCGTTTTCAAAGAGGCTATTGGTCGCCGCGCATGGTGGGCGATTGGTTTGATTACACTCGCCAGCATTCTGCTTTCCGCGGACTTTACTAATCAATGGGGATTTTCCTTGAGTGCACTTGGGATATTGGCAGCCTGCGTTATGTGGGGAGTTGACAATAATTTGACGCGCAATATATCCGCCAAAGATCCACTGGTTATTGTTACCGTGAAAGGCCTGGCAGCGGGGCTGGTATCACTCATAATCGCTGTTGCTCTCGGAAATACTTTCCCATCGCCGGGCGTTACTCTTCTTGCCCTGTTGCTAGGCAGCTTGAGTTATGGGTTGAGTATCTTCCTGTTTGTGCACGCTATGCGTGGATTGGGGGCAGGCCGCACCAGCGCATTATTTGGTACAGCTCCGCTGGCTGGAATCCTTCTGTCGTTTTTGATTTTTCGGGAGATTCCCGGTATTTTCTTTTTTATTGCCTTGCTGGTAATTGCGTCAGGGGCATATATTCTTTTGATGGAAGATCACGATCATGTACACGTTCATGAGAATATTGTTCACGAGCACCGACATACACATAATGATGGACACCACGAGCATGAACATGCTGTCGAAAGTGCCAGGCAATCTCATTCGCATGTTCATGCCCATGATATTCTGGAACATGCCCATGACCACGCGCCGGACATTCATCATCGCCATTCCCATGCAACGGAACCGTCTTGACCGACGGTATTTTTCTGAGGAGCACCTATGACGCTTTCTTTCAAGTTTGGTACCGTCGGTTCCCCCAAAGCCACCCCGCCCAAACCCGGCGGGACGGTGGGCGGAATCCAGTACGCGGCTTCCGTCGGTCTCGACGCCCTCGAATTGGCCTGGGTGCAGGGCGTGCGCGTCGGCGAGACAGCCTGTGCGGCCATCAAGCAGGCGGCTGTGGAGACTGGTGTGGTGCTGTCTGTCCATGCGCCGTATTACATCAACCTGAACGGCGACGACGAAAAATGGCCGCGCTTGCGCCAGTACCTGATCGACGCGGCCCACTTCGGTAACCTGGCCGGAGCGACCGACATCATCTTCCATCCCGGCACTTACTTAGGCCGCCCGGCGGACGAGGTGCTCAAGGTGACCATTCCGCGCTTGCAAGACTGCGTGGACGAACTGCGTGCGGCTGGCAACCCGGTCACGCTGCGCCCGGAGATCAGTGGCAAGGCGGCCATGCTGGGCTCGCTGCCCGATGTGTTGGAGATGGCGAAAGCCATCCCTGGCGTTGTCCCGTGCATTGACTTTGCCCACCTGCACGCCCGTCTTGGCGATGGAGCGATGAACACTTACGATGAGTGGATGTCCGCGTTGGATTTCTATCGCAAGTCGCTCGGCGACGAGTCCATGCAGCATCTGCACATCCACCTGTCGGGTATCAATTACGGTCCGAAAGGGGAGAAGAACCACCTGATCATGGAAGAGGCCGACCTGGATTTCAGGAATCTGATGCGTGCATTGCACGCTGCGGGCGTGAAAGGCCGCATTATGTGCGAAAGCCCGGTCCTGGAAGTGGACGCGCTGAAATTCAGGCAGTTGTGGATGGAAGTGAGCGGGGAAGGTGAAAAATGCAATTGATGTGGACTTTCCCAAGTCTTATCGCACCCATTGGCAGTTACCGAGGAGACTTTGTCTCAAAAACTATGCGCGTTCTATCAAAAAAAGCGCGATAATGGACGGGAAGCATGCCATTACAGCCGCTGCGGCTGTGCGTTGATGACAAATCCAATATAGAATAGATGAGAGTTCAAAGGAGTGCCATTTGGATATTTATCTTGCTGCCGAACGTGCCTTTCATCTCGTCCCTCAAATTTCATTGGAGGTGGCGCGTGATCGACTCGAACAGAAAAAGACCAGTCTTGTTACTGGAACCTTGGGGGCACTGATCGCTCGCCCCAAACCTGAGGATATTCAAATTGTGTCGTTCGAAAGCCGGCTGGAAGCTTTTTGGCTGATCAACGTCTTTGTGCGCACGGTGTATGAGCGGAGTCATACTTACACTATTTCTGTAAGTGGGGCGGAAGTTCACCACGTCACAGCCCTCGGGCAGGACCTGCCGGTTACCGCTAACCCCAAAAGTGGTGCCAGTTTCTCACTCAACGGAGTGGAACACTGCGTTGAAGAACGCCGGCAAAGTTTCACTTTTGATGGAACAGGGACAAAAATGGACCTGAGCAAATACCAGTCCTTTGAAAAGAGCGAGATCGCGGACTTGGGACAGTTTGCGCCCGCGGGTGTGTTGGTGGTGCCCCCGCAAGCGCATGCCACGACGGTCGTACGGGCGGTGCTCGCGGAAGTGATCAAGCCGGTACAAGCGCAAGTGATCCATGAAGAACGGGTGAACGTGGAAGCGCTCGATATAAACTTTCGACCGGTTTATGCGTTTGAGTATGAGTGGGTGACCAAAGGGAAACGGGTGATCCTGGAGTTCGATGGGCTTACTGGCGAAGTGCATTCGGGAGGAAAGAAACAGAACGATCAGATCAAGGGGTTGGTCACTCGCGACCTGATCTTTGATGTGACTGCGGATGCGGTGGGGTTGATTGTCCCGGGAGGAAGCATTGCGGTTAAACTGGTCAAAGCGGTGGTGGATCGTAGAAAATAAACGGTTTGTTGTCAGGGCTTGTTGCAGGCTCCTGCATGCAAAATACAAACAGCCCCGTCCAAGCGATGGGGCTGTCCTTTGAAAAATGGGGAATATTAGCGCATCACCGGCCTGAACTTATAGCCATAAATCAACATGCCGCGCTCGTCGCCGTCTGAGCGCAGCTTGCGCGTAACCATCTCAACCGGCATGCCGATCTCGGGCCGGGTTTCGCCCAGGTCGGTCAGTTGCGCCGTCACCAGCGGACCTTCCTCCAGCTTGACCAGCGCCACGGTGTACGGGGCGGTCTCGTCGAAGCCGGTCGGGGCTTCGTAAATTGTGGTAAACGAAAACACCTCGCCGCGTCCGTTGAAGGCGTAGGTGGTCTTGGCCTCACCGCCGCAGTGCGGACAGATGTCGCGCGGCGGGAAAATTTTGGCCTCGCAATGCGGGCATACTTCACCGACCAGTCCATACCGTTGTTGATTAAGACGCCAGTGGCGGGGAATTTCCATATGTTTTGCTCCTTGATTGACCTCAAGGTTTATTTTACCCTGCCAGTCTATCAGGAACTATCAGGTTAGTAAACAGGTGATCAGGTAAAAAGGTAATAAGGCCGAATCCCTGATTACCTGGTTGCCTAATCGCCTATCTTTTCCAGGATGTGTGTTACGGCGATGGAGGCAGGCCCGCCCAGACATTGAATGAGAGCATAGCGCGCTCCGGCAATCTGGTTTGCCCCGGCCTGACCTCGTAACTGCTCCGCCGCTTCGACGACCTGGTACACGCCGGTGGCGCCGCCGGGGTTGCCGCGCGCTTTGAGTCCGCCCAGGGTGGCGCAGGGGAGTTGACCTGTCAGCGCAATGGATCCGTCCCCGGCCAGTTTCCAGCCTTGGCCGCGTTTGGCGAATCCGGCCGCTTCCAGCGACAGTGCCGCGAAAATGGAAAAGGCGTCGTAGTATTCAAACAGGTCCACTTGCTCGCGGGTAATACCGGCTTTCTGGAATGCCTGCTCGACCGAGGCCTGCGCGGCGGCGAACCACAGCGGATCGCTGCGTTCGGCCAGGGCGAGCGTGTCCGAGGTAATGGTCGAGGCCGCCAGACGGACAACCGGGTGGGGAAAATCTTTCGGGAGCAATTCGCGCCGGGTCAGAACTACTGCCGCCGCCCCGTCGGCGTTGGGAGCCACGTCAAAGATATTCAGCGGTTCGCAGACGGGTTCGGCTTTCTGGTAGGTGTCCAGCGCAATCGCCTTGCGGTACATGGCGTTCTTGTTCCCGGCTCCGTTGGCGTGGGCGGTCAGTGGAAAGCCCGCCAACCCGTCCGCCGGGACGTGGTTCTCGTGCATGTAGCGACGGGCGAGGAGCGCAGCCTGGGCGGTGAGCGTCAGCCCGTGGACAGACTCGTAGTCCGCGTCGGTCAGGGTGGCGAGCGCAGCCTCCAGGTCCGGCCCGATAACGTCGGTGAATTTCTCCACACCGACAACCAGTGCCACATCCACCAGCCCGCTGGCGACGGCCAGATAGCCTTGCCGCAATGCCGCGCCTCCGGAAGCGCCTCCGGCCTCGACCGTCTCAGCTTCGATGCCGGCCTTGTGCTGAGCATCGTCGAAGCGCAGACCGGCGTAGTCGGCCAGCAGGGCCCCCAGGTGCGCCTGGCGGGACAGGCTGGCGGCCAGCATATTGCCGACGTAGAGTGCCTGCGGTTTCAGCCCGCCCGAATCCTTAATGGCGGCTTGAATGGCTTGCACTGCCAGCGAGCGCAGGGACTCGTCCCAGTGTTCGCCGACGGGGGTTTGTCCAATTCCGGCTATGATGATATCAGTCATAGATTCTCCAAAGAAAATGAAAAGGTAGTCAGGTGATTAGATAATAAGGTGATAAGGACTGTTTATTCTTCATTACTCTACCTTCTCCCTGATTACCTAATTCCTGATTACCTAATTCCTAATCACTTCATGGCAATCTTGCCGCGCAGGCGGGCATACATGGCGTAGTCAATCTCGGTGCGGCGGGCGATGTAGTCCTGCGTCTTGAGAGCCTTGTCGCGCCGCTCGGGCAGTTTGTCGGTGACGGTGATATCGAACGCATCCGACCCTGCACCGGAACCGAATGAGACCATCAGGATGCGGTCGCCGGGCTGGGCCACGTCCAGCGTGGCGGTCAGACCGAGGATGGCCGCCCCGGCATAGGTGTTGCCGATCACCGGCGACAGGAGTCCGGGTCTGATTTGCTCTGGCGTGAATCCGAGCAGGGAAGCGGCGCGCTGCGGGAACTTGGCATTCGGCTGGTGGAAAATAGCCCAAGTGTAGTCCGAGGGCTTGGTCCCCAGCGCCTCCATCATGGTTTTTCCGGCGGCGGTACTATGCTTGAAGTAGGCCGGTTCACCGGTGAAGCGGTTGCCGTGCTCGGGGTAGCGTTGATACTCGCGCCGCCAGAAGTCGGGCGTATCGGTCACGTAGGAGTAGGAGGCGTTGATGGTTGCCAGGCTTTCCTCGGCCGGGCCAATGACGAAGGCCGCCCCGCCCGCCGCCGCAGTGTACTCCAGCGCGTCGCCGGGCTTGCCCTGGGCGGTGTCGAGACCGGCGGCCACCGCGTAGCGTGCCATCCCCGACCCAACCAGTCCCATTGCCATGACCATTGCCTCCGTCCCGGCTTTGCAGGCAAACTCCATGTCCGCCGCCTGGACGTTGGGCGCGGCCCCGATGGCTTCGGCGACAATCGTCGAGGTGGGTTTGACGGCGTACGGGTGCGATTCGGATCCGATCCATACCGCCCGGATTTCAGCCGGGTCAATCCCGGCGCGTTTCAACGCGTTCCGCACCGCTTCAAGTGACATGGTGACCACGTCCTCGTCCAGCCCGGCAACGGCTTTTTCCTTGATGGGCAGTCCGGAGGCCCGCCCGCCAACCCAGACGCGGGCGACTTCCTTGGCTGGTAAGCGGTAACGCGGCACGTAAGAACCATATCCTACGATTCCAACTGGTCTGGAAGGTTTCAATAAGGTGTCAGGCATAAATTCTCCTTGTGAGGTAATCAGGTTATTAGGTTATCAGGTAAGAAGGTAATTGGGTTTTCCTGTTCCCCAATTTCCTGCTTCCTAATTACCTGTTCCCTGATTCCCCCATGTTTTTAGAATCTCTTCCGCTCTGTCAATTCTCACCATCTTCTCCGCCACCATCTGCGTGGCTCGCGCAAAATTTCTTCGGCCCGGCCGATGCCGACGGCCTTTTCTGCGACCATTTGCTCGGCCAGGCGGTGGATATCCTCGCCGCTTGCTCCGGCTGAAATGGCCACCTGGCGGGCGTGTAGGGTCATGTGCCCGCGCTGGATGCCCTCGGTGGCCAGGGCGCGCAGGGCAGCCAGGTTTTGCGCCAGCCCAACCGAGGCGATGATCCCGGCCAGTTCGGCGGCGGTCTTGACGCCCATCAATTTTAACGCGGCTTTGGCCACCGGGTGGACTTTGGTCGCTCCGCCCACGATGCCAACCGCCATCGGTACTTCCAGTTCGCCGGTCAGGTTTCCATCCGCGTCCTTGCCCCAGGTGCTGAGACTGGTGTAGCGACCGTCACGGGCGGCGTAGGCGTGCGCCCCGGCTTCAATGGCGCGCCAGTCGTTGCCGGTGGCGATGACCACCGCGTCCACGCCGTTCATGATGCCTTTGTTGTGCGTGGCGGCGCGGTACGGGTCGGTTGCGGCGAAGGCCCAGGCCTCGATGATCCCGTCCCGGACCTGTTCGCCGGTGAATGTGCGGCCGTCTGCATTCGTGAAAGCCAGTTCCTTGAGCAGGACAGTGCAACTGGCTTTTGCCAGCCGCCGGTCCGCCAGGTTGGACAGGATGCGCAGGTGGACACGTCCACCGGTGATCTGCTGGATGTGCGGGGCCAGTTTTTCGCAGGCGGTGTTGACGGCGTTGGCGCCCATGGCGTCCCGCACATCGTAAATCAGATGCACCACCAGGAACGGCCCGATGGGAGAATCCTCGATGATGCGGATTTCCAGGTCGCGTGCCCCGCCGCCGAATTTCTTCAGCACCGGATCAATCGAGTCGGCCTCGGCCAGCAGTTCAGCTTTGTGTTCATGCAGTTCCATGCTGGCCGACATCAGATCTTTGACCTCCAGCACCTGCATTTGACCGATCATTTCCGGCGCGGAAGTGACGACCGTAAACCCGCCTCCAGCGCGCGCTAGTTTGGCCATGAACGAAGCCCCGGCCACCACCGAAGGCTCCTCAATCGCCATCGGGACGAGTACCTCGCGCCCGTTGACGACGAAGTTCAGCCCGATACCAAGCGGCAAGCCGAAGGTCCCGACAGCATTCTCGACCATGTGGTCAGCCTGGTCCGCCGACAGGCCAGAGGTCTGGAACGCGGCCAGTTCGTCGGAACTAAGTCCGGCGGATTCAGCCAGTTTATCCAGCCGTTCGCCCAGCGGCAGATTGTAAAACCCAGCAATTCGAGATGTGGTCATGCATCCATTTTATCAGGGAGGGCTGGCAAAATCTATCAAACTTGTCATAAAGCGGATATGTAGAGTAAAATTATCTGTATTGAGGTATCCGAATGCTCCTGACGCGTGAAGAGTTGCAAGACAGATTGATCGCATTACACCGGGCGAGTCTGGAACTGGTCAAGGAGGTCTCGCTCGAAACTTTATTGGAGCGTATTGCCTCGCTGGCCTGCGAACAGGCCGGGGCAAAGTACGCCGCGCTGGGTGTGTTGGACGATGAGGGGAAACTCAAGCAATTCATTACCGTGGGCATGACAGCCGAAGAAATCAAGCAGATCCCTCACCCGCCGCGCGGACTGGGTCTGATTGGCGCGCTGATGCACGGCGATAGCGGTAACGTCCGCATCCCGGAGATCGAAGACGACCCCCGCTCGGTCGGCTTCCCGCCCGGTCACGCCGAAATGCACGCGCTGTTGGGTGTGCCCATCCGCATCGGGGGAAGGCAGTTGGGCCAGATTTACTTGACCGAAAAAATTGGCGATTCAGAATTCAACCCTGATGACGAAAAGATAATTGAAATACTGGCCGCTTATGCGGGTGCCGCCATTGAAAATG
>JAPLGV010000409.1 GCA_026389975.1 Chloroflexota bacterium | reverse complement strand
CCGCCTCGCCGAGGCGCGCAGGCATATCCCGGCCGCGGCGCTCGTCTGCGGGGATGCGCTGGGACTGCCATATCCTTCCAGAGTTTTTGATATTACCTTTTGCCACTTCCTCCTGCTGTGGGTACGCGACCCATTGCGGGCCCTGCTTGAAATGAAACGTGTCACCCGCCCCGGCGGCGCCGTGCTGGCTCTGGCCGAACCAGACTACGACTCCCGCGTGGATAAGCCCGATGCGCTTGCTCCGCTCGGACGCTGGCAGGCCGAGTCCCTGCGGCGGCACGGCGCGGACCCGGGGCTGGGCAGCCGGCTGGCGACCCTGTTCCGACAGGCGGGGTTCCGGCCCATCGAAACAGGAACCCTGCGGGCTAGTCCCGGTTCCAGCGGGGTAGTCCCGGTTCCAGCACGGGGCACGGGGCGCGGGGGCGGGGAGCGTCTGCCCACGCCCGCGGAACGGAATTTGGAATGGGCGGTGCTGGAGACCGATTTGGCGGGCTGGGTCCCAGCGCAGGAAGTCAGCAGGATGAAGTTATTGGATGAGCAGGCCTGGGAACAGGGCGAGCGCGTGCTCCACGTGCCAACGTATTTCGCCTGGGGGAAAGTTTAACTTGCAGATGGTATAATCCTCTGCGGAGGCTTTATTGACTGATTTTTCCCCTGAAAATGAAACCCAGCCTGCGCCGGAAGCCGTACCTGCCAGGCAGGGATGGAAGCAGTTTCTGCGCGAAATCTTGGAGACGGTGGGACTGGCGGTCATCCTTTTCCTGGTGATCAATGTCATTTCTGCCCGTGTGCGCGTGGAAGGTTATTCGATGCTTCCCACCCTGAATAATGGCGAATACGTGCTGATCAGCCGTCTGGCTTACAGGTTGGGCGATTACCAGCGTGACGATATTATCGTTTTCCGCCCGCCGATGTATCCCGATGCCCCTTTCTGGCAGCGCCTGTTTGGCCTGCCCGGCTTCGACGACAAATACGAAGATTACATCAAACGTATTATTGGCCTGCCCGGCGACACGGTCAGGATCGCCAACGGGACCGTTTATATTAACGATGTCCCGTTGATAGAACCTTATATCGCTGCCCCCCCGGATTATTCTAACGAATGGACGGTTCCTGAAGGCCAGCTCTTCGTGCTGGGAGATAATCGCAACAACTCGGCAGATTCACATGCCTGGGGCTTCCTGCCGGAAGAAAATATCCTCGGCAAGGCGCTGGTGGTCTACTGGCCCTTTGCTGATTTTATGATCATCCAGTCGCACCAATCTGTTCTGGCCGCCCCGTAGGTATCATGCAATCCTTGCGAGAAGTTCTTATATTGGCCGATTCTTACGAACGGGAGCTCCCCGCCCCGCCTCGGCCGTTGACCAAGCCGGTCGGTGCGGAAATTGCTGCCTGGATTGACCATACCCTGCTCAAGCCGGAAGCGACCGCCGGGCAGATCAAAACACTATGCGAGGAAGCCCGCCAGTACTATTTTGCCGCAGTCTGTGTTAACCCGGTCTATGTGCCGCTGGCTCGCGGTCTGCTCAAAGATGCGGGCGTGGGCCTGTGTGCGGTTATCGCCTTCCCGCTCGGTGCGATACTGCCCGAGGATAAAGTCTACGAAGCGCGCCGCGTGATCGAGAACGGTGCGGACGAAGTGGATATGGTGATCAATATTGGTGCGCTCAAGGGCGAGGCCTACGGCCTGGTGTTGAACGATATCCTGTTCGTGGCACAGGAGGCCCATGAGCGCGGAGCCAGGGTCAAGGTGATCATTGAGGCTGCTTTGCTGACCCGCCGTGAGAAGATCCTGGCCTGCCTGCTGGCCCAGACCGCCGGGGCGGACTTTGTCAAGACCTCGACCGGATTCGGTCCTAGCGGTGCGACGGTGGAAGATGTGGACCTGATGCGCCGCGTGGTCGGACCCGGAACCGGCGTCAAAGCCGCGGGCGGAATCCGCACCTGCAAGGACGCGCTGGCGATGATCGCCGCGGGTGCGAATCGCATCGGGTCGAGCGCGGGAGTAGCTATCCTGAATGAGTCCCTGAGAGGTTCCCAATGACCGACGAACCCCAGGATTTATTCCAATGCACTGAATGCCAGGCGGGGGTGATGCACATGCGGCACATCACCTACTTCACCTGGCTCGACGAAGAACTCGTTACCGTCCCCAACTTCCCGGCCTGGGTATGTGATGTCTGTGGACGGCGTGAGTACGACGCGCGTGCCATCTCCTGGCTGGTTACCATCCTCAACCCGGAGACGGGCAAAGCGTCTGGCTCAAAGCGGAGAGTGCGCCCCCCGCTGGAAAAACGTGACGGAGCGCGCCCCATCCGAGACTGACCCGCCGCGAGGATATGGGCCCGCAAGCGCTGGCGCGCGGCGGCTATCAGAAACTAGCCGAATATACCCTTCGGGTCACCACACAAGTCTACGAGCTGGAAGGGACGTTGGAGTGGACCGGGCGCTTTGACTTTGCCACCACCATGGTGGAAGGCATCGGCGACTTTGTCCCGCTCTACAATGCCACGCTGAATGCCATTCTGATCCCGCAACTGCGCATTGAAAGTCCGCCATCCTTTTCAACCGCGGCAAGTGGATTTGCTGGCGCTGATTACGGATAAGAAACAGGTTTGATCAATTGCTTGACCGGTACGGGAGGGGATGGTAAAATCCTGCCGCTCTGCCCTTTGAACAAGCCCCCATCGTCTAGTGGACCAGGACGTGGCCCTTTCAAGGCTAAAACTGGAGTTCGAATCTCCACGGGGGCACAGTAAAAAAAAAACCACCCAGGCAGGTGGTTTTTTTGTTAAAACTGGAGTCCCCATTGGGGATGCTATTCGCATCTCCACGGGGGCACAGTGAAAAAAACCACCCAGGCAGGTGGTTTTTTTGTTAAAACTGAAACACCCACTGGGGAGTGATATTCGCACGCATCGATGTTCGCCTTTTGCCGAAGAGAAGTGGAGCCTGATTACCTCGTTGGATGATTACGGCCGCAAGCTGCTATACGCCGGTTTTGTCTTTCAGGGTACCTCTTGGGCTCATATTCAGGCTACTCAGGCCGTCCTGCAGGCCTTCGGGCTCCTTTTGAGCTAAAATAAACGCGCTGAAAGGGCGCGTTCTTGTTATCCACCACAATCGTCAGCGGCACCGACCCAAGAAGCCGGCTCGTTTTGGGTCTGCTATAAAAGGGCTGCAAGGGTAATTATCCCTCAGATAATAGAATATTTGGGTATAAATAGTATCCGAATACTTCAAGAACCTCCAATGCATCTGGGAACACAATAGATTATCCACTCGGATATTGTTCACGGAATTGGTTAACTTTTTGGGTTGCCAAGGCTGCCAGCGAGACCCCATCAGCCATCAGCATAAGCATTTGATATCCACGCTCGAACAAGGTTTGGGCTTGCTCCCAGGTACCCGTGGTAGTTGCCAACACTTTTCCAGATGAAAGCACTTTCTTTTCAATATCCTGAATGACAGACTGGACTTCCGGTCTGCTGGAATCACCAGAAAATCCCATCGAGGAAGCCAGATCCATCGGACCGATGAAAACGCCGTTCAATCCTTGCACTTGAAGGATCTCATCCAGGTTCGAGGCCGCTTCCGGGGTTTCTATCGCTATCATGATGAAGATCTCATCATTGGCTCTCTGAAGGTAATTACCGATGTTCCGCCCATAACCAGCCGCGCGTGGGCTCCCGGCCACCCCGCGGATGCCCTCCAGGGGATATTTACAGGCCTTTACCGCCTGCTCAGTCTCTGTCCGAGAATTTACATAAGGGATTAATACACCCTGGGCGCCAGCATCCAGAATCCGTTTGATGGCAACAAAATCATTCCAGGGAGCGCGCACCAGGGGTACTGAATTGGAGCCTTTCATAGCCTGCACCTGACTTATCAGCGTAAGAATATCACCTGGCGCATGTTCCATATCTAGCATCAACCAATCAAATCCTGCCGAGCTAAGAATCTCAGCCGTAAACGGACTGGCAAGTTGTGCCCATGCTCCAATTGTTTTCTTGCCTGCTTTTAGTTTAGTTTTTAGTATGTTTTCAAACATTATTTTCTCCTTAGTATAGTTACAAAACCAAAATAGATTTATTATCAACCCAACGGGTAACAACCCAAATCATGCACAGCATCGAATAAGGCGATCACATTTTCAACCGGGATATCTACATTGATATTATGGCACGGAGCAAGAATGTAGCCTCCCCTACGCCCAAGATCACATTTTCGTCTTTCGACTTCCTGACGTACTTCTTCCGGGCTTGCATTGGGCAGCACCTGTTGCACGTCAATGCCTCCATGGAAGCAAATCTGATCCCCGAACTGTTCTTTGAGCGCTTTAGTATCTTCAAGCCCTTGAACAACCGTCTGGATGGGGTTAAGAATATCGACACCAATCTCGATCAAGTCGGGAATAATCTTCAGGATGGCGCCATCGCAGTGCATCAACACTTTAACGTCAGCGGTTGCCTTGATGGTGTCGATCAAGGATTTCAGACGCGGCTTGATAAATTCCCGGAACATTGCAGGCGATATCATCAATGAGTTTTGAGTACCCTGATCATCTGTAATGACCACAACCTGGACATAGGGGCCAACGACTTCTAGATAATGGCGGTACATTTCATTGATAACAGATGAAATTCTGTCCAAGAAAATATGGGTGATCTCCGGATTGAGCGCAAAGTCCATGAATAATTTGTCATAGCCACGCAGCTGCGATGCGGTTTGTAAAATTCCGACTTTGATCCCATCCGCGCCAACAATATAATCGGTATTTTCGTACCAATCCTGAGCTTTTTCTTTTAAACCTGAAAACATGTTTGGATTGTTGGGATCAGGCCAATCAAAATTCTCGATATCCTCGCGGCTGAGTGTTTTTTGATTGAAGGGGGATGTGTGGATAGCGTAATATTGACCGACCTCTGTCCATTTATGGGGAGTCTGCCACATATCGATATACCCAGGCTCTCCATCGATCTCGATATCCCGGACCCCCACCCAATTGGGTACGATCCACCGGAAATCGATTCCCAGCATCCGACACACTGACTCATCCAAAACCACATTTTGCGCCATCCGGTCGAGAATAGTTATCGCAGACTGAATTCCCAGGTGTTTAAGGAGCCGTTCATAGGCCTTAACATGAAAAGAACCTATATGCTTCCCGTAATCCACTAAAACCATATCCGGCTCTTGGTGGTTGAGAGTGGCAGTAAATGCTGTTCTACGATCCATTAAAGATACCTCTCAGTTCGCGAGGACAATGGGCTGAATATCGAGTAAATGGCAGACATGCACTAATTCTTCGACGTACAGACCTGCGGTGCCAGAAATATGGTTGGATCCAAATTCAGCGATAAGTTCGTCGAAGTTCAGGTTCGCGCGAACAAACATTGTCGGGAGTTGATGGCTGCCACGCGCTTTCACAAATTCTTCATAGGCCTCGGGAGATGGTTCAATGGCATCACCGGTGAAGATGGTCATTACATATTTCCCCTCTCGACGGGAAAGGCGCGCCAGAGTTACCGGGCCAGGAGCAGCCTTGAAGTAGGCCGTCGCGCCTCCGCCGGGCCGGAAGGAAGGCCGCAGTTGGATCTTTGACAGGTTTTCTTCCAGATTGGAGGATCGACCCGCGAACCAACTGCACATGGCACCACAGTTGGGAATGTAAATGGTCAGGTTTTCATCATCTAGATAGCTCAAATCGCCAAACAAAGTTGGCTGACCCCCCGAAACCAAACCTAATATTTGCATCGTAAGTGCCCCATCCCCATCAGTCTCACAAGCCATCGGGACTGGCTTTTTATGACCCTGCGAATCATAAGGTCCAGGCAGCAGTGCTGCCGAGATACATTGGGGAACATAGTGATTGGCTAGGTCGGGCATACACTTGATCGCCACGAAATCCAGCCCTAACTCTTCAATGATCTGCCGAGTAGCCAGGTAACAGCGGGATTGGAACCCGAGCTTCTCAGGTGTCAGTTTCGAGCCATCGTAATCCACGGACCCCATTTTTTCTTCCAGCCAGGCGACCATTTTTCCAGTGGGTTCATCTTCGATGAGTTCCGCCCGGCGGATGATTTCCAACTGGTCGATATGTTCGACATCCACACCAAACTGCCTCCGCCATTGCATTGTGTCAATGGTACCGGTATCGATTCCCAGGGAGCGTCCACCAAACATGCCAAATACTTGACCGCGTAACTGAGCCACCGCTGAAGCTGCCCGGGTAAATGGTAAAACTTTCTCGCCCAAGGCAGGGGTGTCAAAACCTTCTCGCACGCGAAGATGGGGGTAGCCAATCTGATCCAGTGCCCCCCCGGCCCCCAGCAATCCGACCGTACCATGGGTTCCAGGATGCCGGTTGGACACCAAGATGGTTGGCAATCCCATCCGTTGAACACCGCACAAAACCAAATTTGGCGCGGTCCAACAAGGAAGATGGACAATAAACGCGGCAATCCCGGCAGTTTTTAGCGCATCTACCTGTGCATCAATTTGATCTTTCGTGCGGGCAACTTCTTCTAATGCGTGGAGCTCGATCGGCAACTTATTGAAATATTCGATGATCTGTTTATGTCTTGGTTCGGTCAGACCGCGGAACAAGTTGTTCCACTCATGGTCACGAGCGTCACCAAAAGTCATCAATGCAACTTTGGGATTATTCATCTATTTCTCCGATAATAAAAATCATCTTCTACGAAAATTCTGTAGCCCATTTAAAAAATCATCAGGCAGCGGAACCACATGGCCAGATTGGTAATCATAGGCAACCACACCAGTCTCGACCAAAGTAATCACCTGCTCACCGCAGCGAATTCGATGAAAAAGGCGAAATGATTTTTCCTGTAATTCATCAATTTGACAATCCACCGTGAGCTGATCATGGGCAAATGCTTCAGCTTTGAAGTTGACAGCCAAATCTGCAATGAGCAGCCCAATGCGCTGTTCGTTCCCGACAATCGTGTTGAAATTCAATTCCTTTAAGAAATACGCACGCGCTTCGTGCACCAACCCCAACAAAGCTTCATTTCCCAAATGGCCAGCGTAATTAATATCAGTCGGCCGAACCGTCAGGGAATGGCTAAACTCATAATTTTGCTGTTCGGTCAGTGTCACGCGTGGCATTAGATCACTTTTCCTGCTTTCTTGGAAATGCCTGGATCATCCGACCGCCATCTGGGTAAATACATTGACCGGTGATGAAGCTGGAATCGTCGCTGGCCAAAAACACGGCTACGGTTGCAATTTCACGGCATTCGGCAATTCTCCCAAGTGGCATTCGATCGAGGAGTACAGTTTCTTTTTCTTTGCTACTTACCACTCGCTTCATGAGATCAGTCAGTACCGGGCCGGGACCGATGGCATTGACACGAATCCCATAACCGGCGAGAGCTATTGCCATTGATTTTGTGAGTTGGTTGGCCCCGCCTTTGGCTGCGCAATATGGCACCTGGTCCCCCAAAGCCAAAACGGCCATGACCGAGGTCATGTTGATGACCACGCCGGGAATCTTCTTATCCACCATCACTCTGGCCGCGGCCTGGCTGAGCAAGAATGTGGCTTTTAAATCCACACTCATGACCCGGTCCCAATCCTCTTCGGTGGTATCGAAGAAGTTGGCACTGTGATTCGTCCCAGCGTTATTGACCACCACATCGATCCGGCCATAGTGTTCCACGGTTTTTTGAACCAAATTTTGAATTTCATCTTTCTTACTAACATCACAGGGGATGAAAATCGCATCACCACCACTTGCTCGAATATCTACAGCGGCTTTTTCTCCCAATTCCTGACTGCGGCCAGCCAGAACAACTTTGGAACCTTCGACGGCAAATTCCTGGGCGCAAGCCAGGCCGATTCCCATGGTTGCACCGGTTATAATAGATACCTTGTCTTTTAGCTTCATAATTCATCCTCTCTATGGTTTATAGAATGGAGTAGAGAAGGACGATTTCTCATCCATCTCTACGATTTGCTGCTCTATTTAACTGGCGGCTTGGTGCCGACTGGCCAGCGGGTCTTGATATCTTCGATGAGCTCGACGATGTGGTTCACAACACGGGTGACAATGACCTCGCCCTTTTCGAGTGTGGCTTTGGTAGGGTCACCGATGACGCCATTTGGTAGTTCTTTGTACTCCGGGCGAGCAAAGGTCCCTTCAAAGTGGTACATCATCCCGGGTTTGGGCATTTGTCCAGGCGCAATGATAAAGCGCTTATCGATCAGCGCTTCCCCGCCGCCTTTTTCAGCCTTGCTCATATCAATGTATTGGGGATACAGATACAGTCCAACAGAAGTCTCGGCTTCGTCGGCGTGCCACATGTAATCATCCAGCACGTCCTTGTTATCCCGCAGGAAATCGTACCAGTGCAGGGATAAGGTGAAATGCCCGGCCAGCCCCAGTTTATGAACCGCAACCAGGGTGGTGGAAACCTGTCCATGGGCTGACAGGATGATGAATTTGTTAAAACCCGATACTGAGGCACCTTGGATGATATCGACCAGCAGAGCGATGTGGGTATCGTAACTCAACGGAATTGTTCCTGGCATGTACCAATGATGATAGGGATGCGACCCATACCACATCCAGGGCAGCAGCATCACATCGGTTTTCTGGGCAATTAACTCAGCCATTCCCCTGGCGTTGAAAGCATCTACACCGCAAGGTGAATGGGGTCCGTGTTGTTCTATAGCCCCAATAGGCAGGATGGCGATATCGCTGACTTCCCTGGCAAAGCGGGTTAATTCAGGCGCTGGTAGCTCATGCCACCACAGGTATTTCTTTTTTTCCATTTTATATCTCCTTTTTTTGTTTTTTTAGTTACATCTTTGATAAAGTGGCCGGGACACCCAGTTCGGTCGCCAGGCTCGTTAATTCCTCATACAAATTCATCTGCAGAGGGATGCCGTTTGCTTTCCGGGCTTGCATGGTACGGTGCTCAAGTTCCCCAGGGATCAGCATTTCCTGCTTCTCATCCCACATTGGCGATGAATGAATCTTTTGCGTGAATTCAGTCATCCGTTTTTCCAATTCGCCTGGATCCATAATGGCAGAAATGTTCACAGCCATCATCATGTGAGAGGTCAAACTTGGATCATCAGGGTATTTGTACATTCCTTTCATGCCATCCAGGAAGACTCCACTGGTGAGAACCCCAGTCAGGATCTCAATTACATAGGCCAACCCCAAGCCTTTATAGGCTCCCACTGGTAACAAGAAACCATTGAAAGCTACATCAGGGTCATCCGTTGGTTTTCCGAATTTATCTGTGCCCCAATCCAGAGGGATTTTTTCGCCTTTTTTACTGGCGAGTAGAAGTTTTCCGCCTGAAACTGCTGAAAGGGAGATGTCCAACACAAATGGGAATTTCCCGTAAGTAGGTACTGCGACTGAAAATGGATTATTGCCAATGATCGGCTTGCTTCCTCCAGGAGCAACCACGTTCTGGACGACATTGGTCATTGACACGCCTAGCATGCCTTGAGCAGCGGCCATACGAGAGTAGGTGGCGGCCGCCCCAAAATGATTGCTGTGGAAGGCTCCTACAATCCCGAAGTTATACGTTTTCGCCAGTTCGATGGCTCGCTCCATTGCAGCGCGGCCTACTATTTGACCCGGGCCATTATCGCCATCCATGACTTCCAGTGTGATAGCGCTCTTGACAGTCCTTAAATTAGGCTTGGGGTTACAGGCACCAGATTTAAGCCGTTTGACATAGATTGGCAGGCGAAGCACACCGTGCGAATCGATACCCCATAAGTTAATGTCCACCAACGATTGGGCAAAGAAATCCGCATTTTCAGGGGATAAGCCTGCTTTTTCAAATAGCGCGGCAGAAAAATTCTGCAGATCGGCATGGTTTACCAGGATATCTTTTTTGTCCACTGAATCTCCTTCTGATCAAACGATATTAATTGCGGGGAACCCAGACTCCAAGGTTCGAAGACGATGCACCGGTCCGGAGGCGATACACCGAAGTGGAGGCTGTAATGTACAAGCTACTAAGGTCATCATCCCCCCAGGCAAGGTTTGCGGTTTGTTCTGGCATGAGGATAATTCCCAAATAATTGGCATTTGCATCCAATAGATGAATTCCGCCAGGACCGCAACAATAGATATTTCCGGCCCGATCGATTTTCATGCCATCCGCCACGCCTTTTCCAACTCGAGCAAGTTCTGCCCATAGCCGACCATTATGCAAAGATCCATCACTTTTCACATCAAAAACACGGATATGGTTATACTCGCTGTCGTCAATGAAGAGACGTTTTTCATCGATAGAAAAGCATAGCCCATTAGGCTTCGAGAAATCTTCCACCAACAACCTCAGACTCTGGCCAGAAGGATCCAGGCGGTAGACACCCTGGAAATTCAATTCCTGTTGGCGCGGCACCCCATGACTGGGCCCTCGACCCATGTTCGGATCGGAAAAGTAAAGTATGCCATCGCGTTTACAGATGATGTCATTGGGGCTGTTCAGCTCTTTACCCTGATAATGGGTTGCGAGGATCTCAAGTGCTCCACCGCCCGTAAAATCAGTGCGTGTAATGCGACTGGTGGCATGCTCACAGGTGACCACTCTTCCTTGCCGGTCATATGTGTTTCCATTGGCCATATAGCTGTTGCGCCGAATCTTTTTTAGCCCGCTCTTCTCAGTCCAATGGTAAATGGCGTTCCCGATAATATCGTTAAAGATGAGCGATTTTTCTCCAGGATGCCAGATTGGCCCCTCAGTGAATTCGAAGCCAGTAACAACCAGCTCCAACTCGCAGTCTTTGTCGATGAGTTGGTAAAATCGCGGATCAAAAACTTGAACATTCATATCATAGACCTTGGCAGATCGCTCTCCACCGGGAACAGCAAACATGGCGTACGGGATGACGTTGGCTTTACTGGTCGAGGTGACTTTGTTTATTTGGGCCGGTAAAAATCTGCCCGATACACGTTGTCTGTTCTATTCTTTCTTGAAGTTGCTTGTATACACACCTGGATCAGAGTAGTAGAAGATGATATCAACACAGCCGCCTTCTTCATACTCGAAAACATGCCATTCGAAGGCAGGAAAATGAAGGATCATCCCTGGTCTAAGTACGATACGTTGACCTAATTCGTTGGGTTCTTTGCCAAAACCACCGTGACGGACATAACCATCTTTGGATTCCAGAATATAGACTATTTCTTCCACATGGTGGTGGGGTTCCATGGGACCGCTCTCCGCGGAGTAGCGGGCGAATCCCATCGTAATCACATCGCTTTGGGATACAGCACCGCTCTGACCGGTGACCAGTTGGATAACCCGGCCCGGTAACGGTTTCTTAGTAACATCATTTCTCTCGACAAGTTTCATTTCAGGACTCCTTTATTTTTCTTAGAAATTAAGAGCTGGCTCGAGTAAATCCAGTGCCGCCAATTTCTCCGGAGTAGGGATTCCGAATTCATCCCAACCCCGATATTCATAATACTCATTGAGCATCTGCCCAATGGGGGGCAATTGAGTATTCAGACCTCCGCCTTTACGATTGTGGGTCATGAAGCGCGGTGGTAGGAAATCATCTTTGCGGCTTATCCCCAAACGGGTATTGTAAAGCCGTTTCAGGTTGAAGGCTCGTTCCCCAGCCAGCATGAGATCCTCAACGCCAATATCCAGCCCAGTGATCCTGTTGTACCAATCCACGGTATTTGTAAGAGTAACTGCTTTACCGACCTGTGCAAAGCGGCAAAGGATCAAAGAATCATTCAAACACTGGAAGTTCTGTAATTTGGACACATATTCCGCCAGCCCATTTATTTCGTATGATTTCTTGGGCGTGTCCAACCCAACTTCCGGGAGACTCAATCCTAATTCGTAGGGATGCGACCAGGCCGCATTGTGGCAGGCACCACGCGCGGCAGTTGCGTAGCTGAGGGCCTGGGTCCAAAAACGCCGCGGATCGTGGGCCGAAGGTTCCAGACCTTTGACGTGAACAGCAAATTCAACCGCGTTCCCTCTTAATTCTTCAGCTGCTGCTTTGACACCCTTTCCCAATAATTTGCCAATATTCTCGCCCTTAGCAATGCGATGTACCATCTCGACCAGGGCTTCGCTACTGCCCCAGACGAGATCCAAGCCATCCGTATCGATTTTTGTTATCAAGCCTCTCTCAAAGGCTTCCATCCCAAAGGCGACAGCCGCACCAACCGAGATCGTGTCCAACCCATAACGATTACACAGTTCATTGGCCTTGCAGATGGCTTCCAAGTTATCAATTAGGCACTCACCACCCATGGTACCTACGGTCTCGTACTCAGGCCCTTCGGTATCCAGGGGCGCATATGGTCCTTGTTCAATTTTGACATGCCGACCACAGGCGATCGTGCATCTCCGACAGGTATAGCGTCCCACCAGGATGGTATCGTGCATACGCACCCCGGAGATTTTGCTGGCGCCTTCTTCCCAACGGCTACCACGCCAGTTTTTAATGGGGAAATTGCCCATATATTCATATTTTTCCACGCCACCGGAAGTACCATATTTGGTGAAGTCCCCTGTCACCTGGCGGATGTGAGGGAGGGTCTGCTCGACGCTGGTTTTCAGGGCAGCATCATCTGCAATTGGAATGGGTCGGGTACCATAAGCAACCATGGCTTTCAAGTTCTTTGACCCCATCACGGCTCCCATGCCAGTACGCCCGGCGGTCCGCACGGTTTTCCCGATATGAGGAATGCTGGCAATCGGCACCAGATTTTCTCCAGCCTGGCCGATCACCGCAGTCGTGGCTTTTGGATCGGTTTGGGATTTGAGCCATTCGGTTGAATCAAAAGCATCCTGGCCCCAAATTGAGCTGGCATCCCGAAGTTCGATCTCACCATCATGAATCCATAGATAAACGGGAGATTCCGCTTTTCCAGTTACCACAATCCCATCAAAACCGGCCTGTTTGAGTTGCGCCCCCCAATCACCTCCCACACTGGATTCACCGATAATTCCTGTTTGTGGTGATCTGGCCACATAATGATGCCGGCTGGAAGATGGCACGCGGGTACCGGTGAAAGGTCCGGTGAAAGCTGCCAGGACATTCTCCGGCCCAAGCGGATCGGTTTCTGGGGTGGTCTCATCGAATACGATTCTCGCCGCGATTCCCACACCGCCGATGTATTTTAGGAAAAGCGAATCCTCGATGGGCAGGATTTTGATTTGCCGTGAAGTCAAATCTACTCGTAAGTATTTTCCTAGATATCCAAACATTTTGATCCTTTCAGCGTATTCATGTGAAAGTTGGCCCAATATGTATACGTATACAAAGCGCAATAAAAAAATGATCTAATTTTATCTTGACTGATTATGGAAAGCGCCGGGCTATTCCTTTCGCCGGGATGAATTACGCCAGATCAGAGTTGGTGGGACAATTAATTCTGTTACTTCGCACTCAGGATTGTTTATGGCATTCATCAAAACTTGTATCGTCGCGTCGACCAATTTTCCAAAAGGTTGCCTGATTGTAGTGAGGTCGTAACTGGGCCAGGCTGCGGAGGGGATGTCGTCAAAACCGATGATTGAAAGTTCATCTGGCACTTTAATATTAAGTTTGAGACGAGCCAGATCCATTGCGCCCATGGCTATCAGGTCATTCGCACAGAAGATCGCATCTGGAGGGGCATCAAGCTGGAAGAGACGTTGTGCGGCAGCATAACCCAACTCGTAACTGTAATCTCCAGCACTTTCTCGAAATGCCAGGTTGTGGCCCCGCTCTTTGAGCCGGTCGACAAATCCAGTTTCGCGATCCCGGTTCGTTGATGATGATTCTTCACCAGCAATGAATGCCAATCGCTTATGTCCGGCATCGAGGAAGGTATCTGCTACAATTCTGCCTCCCTCAGTATTATCACATTTGACCACATGGGTACTCGCATCAGATGCATAACGATTAAATAAGACCACAGGGGTTCCTGAACGCGCACATTCTTCAGCTAATCTTGAGGAAAGAGTCGCAGATGTGATAATCAGGCCATCTACCTGGTATTGAAGTACCATTGGTAAAGAATCTTCAAGCTCCTGGTTTTCAGCAATATTTAGAACAAGAGCCCAGTAGCCTTGTTCCTGAAGTGCTCTGGTGAAGTCCTGGATCATTTGAGCGTAAAATGGGTTGGTAAACCGCTTTACGACAAGACCAATGATATTGGTTGAATTCTGAACCAAGCTCCGAGCAATCACATTCGGTCGATATCCAAGTTGCTCAACCGCTGCCATTACTTTAGTCCGGGTATCTTCAGATACACTCCTTCCATTGGTAAAAACACGGGAGACTGCAGCTTGAGAAACGCCTGCCAACCGAGCGACATCGATTTGTGAGGCATCTGGTGATGATTTGAATGAAGATAGAATTCTGCGTTTTCTTGCTGACATTGATTACACCGTTTCGACAGAGTTACCAAGAGAACTTATTACTGTATACGTATACAATTGTACGAAGTATATCATGACTTGTCAAGACGCTCTATATTTATGCTCTATATTTATTGTTATTATACTATCCCATTCTAAAGTTTAAATAATAATCTCAGAATAGTCTTGACACAAATAAAATCTCGTGATATTGTATACGTATACAAGTATACGTATACAATACTAATCTTCCAAATCAAAGGCCGCATGATCGGGCTTGCAGAAGGAGATTGCCTGGCAGAAGGTCTCTATTCGTCCCTTGGCATATGGGACGTCCCGTTTTCGAAGCATCACGGCGAGTACATCGGGGTTCCAGCAACCGGAAAGCTGATGACGATTCGCGACTTTGATTGGTATCGGCGTGAGGGAGATTATCCTATTGAGAACTGGGTGCCCATTGATGTGATTGATCTCTTTATGCAGATGGAAGTTGACCTCTTTGATAGGTTGCGACGTCAAGTTGAGCTGCGCAAACTCGGCAAGAATTGGTTCGATCCTTCCGAATAGATTTGTTCCTAGACCGTGATTGGATATGAAAGAAGTAATTCAACAATGGACATTGGGATTTAATATTCAATAGCCTGAAACGGCGTAAGGAGATGAGCCTATCGAAAAAATGAACGTAAGCTGCCATGAAAAGAATACCTATCCAAAACTATAATCAAAGAAGGAGATGCTGAAATGAAGAAAATCCAGAAAGTTTGGTTTGCTTTGGTCAGCTTGCTGGTTGTGGTGTCCTTAATTGGATGCGGACCAAAAGCTACTGCACCTGTGGAACAACCCACTGCCGTTGTGGTACAACCCACTGCCGTTGTGGCACAACCCACCGCTACCGTCGATCCAACGGCATGCAACCTCGATGCCCCGTCTACGCCAGTTGTAATCAACATGATCGGTTGGTCGTTCCCAATTACCGATTTCTATGCAAGTGAGCTTGAAAAATGCAACCAAGTTGAGAATCTAACAGTGAATACCCAACAACTCGACTCCGCTAGTGCGCATGAGCAAATGCGCCTCGGGCTTGGTGGTGGGGGAAAAGCACCATGGGCTATCATTCACAACACTGCACAGGATGTTGCTGAATTCGCCAGTGCGGGTTGGTTATACCCTCTCGATGACTTGGTCGAGAAATATTGGACCGAGTACAAACTCGACGATATACCAGAAGCCGCCTGGACTGCTGTCACGTATGAGGGTCATATCTACGGTGTACCCTGGGACGCGAATACGATAATGATGTTCTATAACATGGATCTGTTCGCAAAGTACAATATAACCCCACCCACTACCTACGATGAGGTGATTGCAGCGTGTAAAATCCTAAAAAATGAACCCTCACTCTCCGTGCCATTCACTATGAACCTGCATGCGGGTTGGGCTTGGGAGATTGAATTCTTCAACTTCATAGGGTCGTTTGGTGGAAAATACTTTAACCCCGACAACACACCGGCCTTCAATTCTCCAGAAGGTGTTGCGGCTCTGACAAAGATGAAGGAAGTTGTCGATGCCTGCATGGGACCTCAAGGACTGACTTACAGTATCGATGACAGTGAAATTGGTATGGAAAATGGCACAATAGGATTCGTGAATATATGGGCCAGCCGGGCTGCCAATATGGACAATCCTGAAAAATCGAACTTCGTTGGTAGAATCGGTTTCGCCCCCGCCGCAGCCCCGAACCCGGCTGGCAAATTGGGCGGCCCTTCGTATTATGATGCCTATTGCATACCTGCAAATCCCGATGTTGACCCCGATTTAGTCTTCCGGGTCATTATGGAAGCAACCGATTTCCAAAGTCAGCTAGAAGCTTCCCAACTGGGGATCATCGTTCGTACTTCCGTGGCAGCTGCTGGAGGAGGGGGAAGTCGTTATCTGGGCGCCGTCAATGAGACCCTAGCCAAAGGTGTCGGCGCGCCTCCGAGTAATCCAGCCCTCCCACTTATGATAGCGGCACTGGGCAATTGGCTGCCACTTGTCGGCACTGGCGAAAAGACCCCTGCAGAAGCCCTGCAGGCCGCTGCCGATGAGTATCTAGCTCAAGCTACCCAACAAGGTTTCGTGAAATAGGCCTCAGGAATAACCGGATAGAATGGTCTGTCTTGATTAATCAGGCAGGCCATTTTGTTAATATTTCACAAACTTATAAGGAGTGCGAATTGAAAGCAAAGGATTTCTACAAGTTTGTAGCTCCGAGTCTCATTGCAATGGGCACGCTTCTGGTGTTCCCACTGGTTATGGCGACTTGGCTTGGCCTTAATTTCATGACCTACCGCAATATCAATAATCCTGTATTTGTTGGGCTGGCCAACTATATCGAAGTGCTGACCGATCAGAGATTCTGGCAGGCCTTTCGGTTTACAGTACTGTTTATCGCCATAACAGTGCCTGCAACAATCGTGATAGGGTTTCTTTTAGCGCTGTTCCTGGATCAAATTTCAGGACATGTTCGTGGAGTTTTCATCACTCTTTACTTGCTGCCTATGGTAATCGTTCCAGTGGTAGGAACCATGATGTTTAGACTACTCTTTGTACCGAGTGGTATTGCAGCTTGGCTTTACCAAGAAATTCTGAAACAACCCTTTTTCTTCAATGAAGTTTCGGTGAAGATACTCATTTTTCTCAACGCGATATGGACAACCACCCCTTTTCCTTTCATCGTTATGTATGCGGGTCTGCAAACCTTGCCGCAAGAACAGATAGAAGCAGCTTTAATGGATGGCGCAAACCGGCGGCAACAGGTCAGATATATTGTTATTCCGCATCTGAGTTCTCTTCTCGTGTTTGTCGGCCTCATTTTAATTATGGACGCGTATCGAGTCTTTGATAGCATCTTCGTTCTAACGCAACAGAATCCAATCTATAAAGCGGCTTCCGTCATGTCATACATCTTTCGGATTGCGATGGCCGTGCAACAACTAGGATTAGCCAATGCCATGGCAATTTTAACGGTCATTATGATCATGATAGTCTTGATCCCCTTGTTGGTCTATACTTACCACGAACAAATTGAGGAGCGATAATATGCAGAAAATAAAAAACCCCATTGCTCTGACTTTGATCTATTTGGTCGTGATCACGTATGCTCTTTTCAGCGTGGCTCCGGTTGTATGGACAACCCTTCAGTCCTTGAAAACGCCACGGCAGGCGTACTCCCCCACACCGTTATTCATCTTCGATGCGACCTTTGATAACTATAGGGAACTCTGGCTGAATTCTGTCCCCAAAAATCCTTGGTTGGTAGGCATAATCCTCGCTGGGATCATCATCGGTCTAGTGGTGATCGGGTTTAATGCTAATCGCATCCCAGGGCAGAATTATATTATCTATGGGGGCATACTCGTCGTTAGCTTCCTGATAATGTGGATGATCCCAAAGTTTGTGAACACTGCGGAGTTTTATAAATACTTTTTAAACTCTGTTATCGTAACCCTTGGGACAGTTGCAATCTCGCTCAGTATCGGTTGTCTAGCAGGATATGCCTTGGCCCGTTACTCAGGTATCGCTGGTGTTTTAATCCTGGTTGCGGCGCTCGGGTTTCGAGCCCTTCCCTCCTTGGCATTAGTGCTGCCTTACTACTGGCTTGGACAAGTAACTGGATTGTATGACACCCTTGCGTTGTTGATCATCACACTTGTGGCAGTAAACCAGCCATTTACGATATGGATGCTTCGCAGCTTCTTCATGAATATCCCACGGGAGATCGAGGATGCTGCGATGGTGGATGGTTGCAACCGTGTTTCGGCATTCTTTAAGGTTATTATTCCGATTATGTGGCCAGGCATCGTATCTACAGGGCTGTTTTCCCTGCTCTTAGCCTATAGCGATTTCCTGTTGGCCAAAATCCTTACCCGATCAAACTGGACCCTTACAGTTGCAATCTCGCAATTTACGGGTGGAGAGGACCCAGGGCAACTGACCTTGGCAGCAGCAGCTGCTGTGTCCGCGACAATCCCAATCGTGATCATGATTCTCTTTTTCCAGAAACAATTAATAAAGGGCCTGACATCCGGAGCTGTGAAGGGTTAGTTGTATTAAGCAAGCCGTTATTTAGAAAAAAGAGAATACAATGTCTGATAATAAGAAGAATCAGAAAAACAAAATGGTTGTTTGGGACTTCTGGCAAAAAATGAACTACGTTGAATCTGATAAAGTCGCAAACGTGATCCGAGCTGCCGTACACGAGGACGTTAATTGGAACGGTCCTCACCCGATCAATCACCTGCAGGGTGTGGATGCGCTCATCACGGATTTTTGGCAGCCGCTATTAAAGTCATTCCCCGATCTAAAGAGAAAGCCTGACATCTTCATGGGTGGGCTGAGCGGTAGAGAAGAGTGGGTATCGGGCGTCGGGTATCTCACCGGCACGTTCGCTCAGGACTGGTTAGGCATTCCGGCCACCGGCGAGAAGACAAATATCCATTTTGGCCAGTTCTACGTTATGCGAGAGGGAAAGATCGCTGAAAGCTATGTAATTCTGGATCTCTTGGCGGTCATGAGACAGGCCGGATTTCAGGTGCTGCCACCCGCTCGTGGTGGGGAAGGCGGGAAGGTTCCTGGACCTAGAGCGGGAGATGGGGTGCTTCTGACCGAGCAGGACGAACTGGAATCGCGAAAAAGTTTGGAACTGGTCGAGGCGATGAGTAAGGGGTTGAGACGATACGTCCGTAGTCGGGATGGGGAGAATATGCGCAGCATGGAACAGGAGCATTACTGGCATCCTCAGATGCATTGGTATGGTCCGAGCGGGATCGGCCGCTGTCTGAGTCTTGAGGAGTTTGAGGACTTTCATCAGCGACCATGGTTGCACGGCTTTGGTGACCGCAATCTTAGTGAAACTGGCAGTGGACGCCGCATGGGATCCATAGGCGAAGGAAACTATGTGAGTGGTGGAATATGGGATACCGTGTTTTCAAAACATCACGGGGAGTATATCGGGGTTCCGGCAACCGGAAAGATGATGGCAATCCGTGACTTTGACTGGTGGAAGCGCGAGGGTGATTATCTTATTGAGAACTGGGTGCCCATTGATATGATTGATCTCTTCATGCAGATGGGAGTTGACCTCTTTGATAGGCTGCGACGTCAAGTTGAGCAGCGCAAACTCGGCAAGTATTGGTTCGATCCTTCCGGATAGATTTATTCCCAGATATCGAGGTAATGGTAATATGGAAGAAATAATTCAAACTATTTCATCAATCAATTGGGGAGAATTTGGGCTTTATCCTCAATCTCCACGGTTAGTAGATGACAATAACATCTTTTTAGCTGTCCATTCGATGGGGGGAGACATTGCCTTGACAGTATTAACGGCGAATGACAATTTCAACGCAGCGAGTATTTGGGCAGGTGTCACCGCCGGCATAGAAGATGTGGCAAATTTCTATACAAAGTATGAAGTTTCTGAAAATAAATCTGAAATACCCCTTGAAACTGCAATCGAAAGGAAATGGGAAAAAATCAACTCGGCTGCTAAAGCAGCGCCTTTCATGCTCGAAGATATAAACGCTATGAACGGACTGTTTTATCTGGAAAACCCGGCTGCACCGGTTGTCATCCACCAGGGAACGCAAGATCCTTCTGTGCATGCCGAATGGTCTGTGAACTTGCATGAGGAATTGAAAAAACTGGGCAAAGAAAGCACGCTTTATCTTTACGAAGGCAATGACCATGAGTTAAGCCTGAATAACGAACACCGTGTTGCCATAGAGCGCGATGTAATATTCTTTCAAAAACATTTTAAAACTAAGGAACTTTGAGGATGAAAACTATGAAAACTCCCGAACAAAACAAACAGCTTGTCGCCGATATGTATGCCGCCATGAACAAGAACGTCCTGGGTTTGATGGAAACATATTGGAAAAAAGACATGGTTTGGGAAGGCCCGGCCGGGATTGGCACCATGCATGGCCTGGACGAATTTGAATATGACTACCGCCAGGCATTCATTCGCGCCTTCCCTGACAAACACGCAACAGACCTTGTCCGCATCTCGGAAGGAGACTGGGTGGCTGCGGCGGGAATCCAAGAGACCACTTTCGCTGAGGAATGGTTGGGCATTCCGCCCAGTGGCAAAAAGATCATAATGCGCTACATGGATTTTTGGCACATTGAAACAGACCCGGAAAGTGGCGAACGGAAACTGGCAGAAAACCTTGTTTTGATTGACATTTTGGGTGTTCTGGAACAGGCTGGCTACGATGTCAACAAAGTGCTGAAGTTTGTCGGCTCGAAACCGCCCGGATTTTTTGAACACCCGGATGATGATTAACCTTGGTCGTTTTGAGTCTCGCCTTCGAGCTAATTTGAAGGACAGCTAAAACAAGAGATGGAGCTTTGTTTATGAGTATTGAAAATGATAGTTATAGGGTGAAGGCCTTTAAATTTCAGCCAATTGATCAGGTAGAAAACATCGCTAATAAGCAGCGCGTCATAGGCATCATGCAGCAATTGGTCAACGCACCATTGGTTGAATTAGGTGATGCAATTCATGCCAGTTACCACGTCGATTCCAATGTGAACGTGACCCATCCTATAAATAGAGTGACTGGCCTTGAAGCAGTTGGGAAACAGATTTGGAAACCTCTTCGAAACGCCATTCCAGATGTTGAACGGCGTGATGATATTGTAGCCGGAGGACTTTACCAGGACACGAATTGGATCGGTTGCCTTGGTCACTATGTTGGCACATTCGAAAACGACTGGCTCGGCATTCCGGCGACCCATGGGGTAGTGGCTGTGCGGTATGCTGAAGGACATGAGCTACGGGATGGAAAAATTGCGACCAGTCATGTGTTCATCGACTTTCTTGACCTGATGCGCCAGGCTGGTTACTGGCCGATCGCTCCCAGTCTGGGTCGGGAGATGCGCTGGCTACATCCCATGACACATGGTGGAGTGGTTCTTACGCCTCAGGACAGCGAAATTTCGAAGGGCTGCATTGAACGCGTGCTCAGAATGCACGCTGCGCTTGGTAATTACAGCGGCAAGCTGCCCAGACGCGAAATCCTGGATGAAATGGAAATGGTCAAGCACTGGCATCCAAATTTCATGTGGTATGGAGCGGCAGGAATTGGGACCACCCGGGGATTGAAGGGATTTGAAGACCATCACCAGATCCCATTCCTGAATGCTTTCCCGGATCGAAAAGGTTCGGATATTGGTCATTTCATCCGCATTGGCGATGGACACTATGTAGTGACCGGCGGGTGGGGCTATTTGCAAGCTACCCATACAGGTAATGGTTTTCTTGGCATGCCGGCTACTGGCAAGCGGGTGTCTATGCGGGTGATGGATTTTTACCGCTGCGATGATGAAACGATCGTTGAAAATTGGGTGCCCTTCGACATCCCGCATCTGTTGCTGCAAATGGGGGTGGATATTTTTGGCCGTATGCGTCATCAATTTCGCCAACATCTTCCCACCAGCGTGAGTAGCTGGCTGGTAATAGGCTAAAAGATCTTGATCAAGAGGAAACAGAGGCAATAATGACTGATAATCTAAACCAGAAGAACAAAGAAATTGTTTGGGATTTTTGGCAAAAAATGAATTATGTTGGATTTGACAACATCGAGAAGCTTGTCAAAACCAAGATGCATAAAGATATCGCCTGGTTTGGCCCCCAACCCATCAATGAGTTGAAAGGGGTGGATGCAGTCATCTCTGGATATTGGCAGCCATTGTATCGCTCCTTCCCGGATCTAAAACGAAAATGCGACATTTTTCTGGGCAGCGAGTGCTGTGGAGAATGCTGGGTGTCGGCATGCGGATATCTCACTGGTACATTTGCTCAAGATTGGTTGGGGATCCCCGCAACTGGAGAGAAAACGAATATCCACTTCGGCCAGCATTATCGCGTCGAAGATGGAATGATCGTTGAAAACTACCTGATCCTGGATGTGCTCTCCGTGATGCGGCAGGCCGGTTTCCAGGTGCTCCCCCCTGCACGGGGAGCGGAGGGAGGCAAGGTGCTCAGCCCGACCACGGGAGATGGCGTTCTTCTAACCGCGCAGGATCCACTTGAAACACTAAAAACAAGGCAACAGGTTTACGCCATGCTCCAGGGCATGATGCGCTTCGATGGCAAGAACCTGCGAACGATGGAGATGGATAAGTACTGGCATCCCAAGATGCACTGGTACGGTCCGACGGGGATCGGCTCGTGCCACAGCCTGGAGGAATTCGAAGATTTCCACCAACGACCCTGGTTAAAGGCTTTTCCTGACCGCGGCATGACAACCCCGCCTGGAAAGGCGCGCAGTATCGGGATTGAAAATGGCGAAATTCTTGCGGAAGGCAAATATGCTTCCTTGGGCATTTGGGATAAAGTGTTCTCAGTAAATCGAGGACAATATTTGGATGTTCCCGCAACTGGGAAATTGATGACCATCCGTGACTTTGACTGGTACAGGCGCGAATGTGATACCCTGGTACAGAACTGGGTGCCGATCGACCTGATCGATATTTTCATGCAATTGGGCATCAATCTCTTTGATCGTATGTTTGAGCAAATTGAGCAGAGGAAGTCGAGCCGATGAAAACAATATCCAGAACTCCCTATGATGATGTTTTAGCAAGACTTTCGCCCGGTCCACAGAGCATGCGCGGCTTTGACGAAGATTATATGGATATTGTCGCATACATCATCCGGTGTACCTACAAGATCTGGGAAGAAAAGCAAATTGGGTTGATCAATACGCATTATTCAGAGGATGCTGTAATTCACACATCCAGCGGAGATACTGTTGGTGCCAAATCAGTTTTAGCAAATACGGTTCAGCAATTGTCCTTCTTTCCAGACCGCAGGCTCTTTCCCGAAGATGTGATTTGGGCTGGGAACGATGAAGATGGTTTTTATTCTTCACATCGCATACAGAGCACCGCTCACCACTTGGGCTTTAGTTTGTATGGTGCTCCAACAGGGAAGATGCTGAAGTATCGCGTTATTGCAGACTGTGTCGTCAAAGAAAACAAGATCATCGAAGAATGGCTGGTGCGAGACGATCTTAACATTATTCGACAAATCGGCCTCGATGAGCGTGAATTTGTCGCCAGGCTCGTAGCCATGCAACCTGAAAAATATGTCATTGCAGAACAGGAAAATACAGTCGAACAAAAGTTGACCCCCGAGCTGCCCCCGAAAGAGTCGAATGGCTTTGATATCGAAGATTTTATCAAGCGCGCATGGCATAACGCCTGGAATCGGCGGATGTTCAATTGTTTTATCGATGCATACCTTTCAACCATACACAGTCATTCGGCCTCTGGTCGTGAGCTATTTGGGCATGATGATATTATCCAGTTTGCCATTGATTGGTTGGCTTGTTTCCCAGATGGTCAGATGCATTTCGACCACTTCTGTGCTTTAGGCGATGATGAAATAGGATATCGTACTTCCTTGAGATGGACATTTCAAGGAACCCATACGGGTTATGGTATCTACGGAGAGCCCAGCGGGAAGCCTGTGAAAATTGTGGGGATAACGCAGGCAAAAGTTCATTCTGGGAAAATTATTGAAGAATGGACAGTATTTGATGAGTTGAATATTTTGTGCCAACTGCACGTGCCCGAGAAAGCAAAACCCCTTGCAGGGAATAATATTATTGAAGGTACTGAATAGAGGTGATCTATGAGCCAACTGGAAGATATCTATCAAGCCGTACTAAATGGCGACACGGAAGTGACTTTAGAAAAGGTCCGAGCTGCGCTTTCTGCTGGCGTAGCTGCATCAGACATTCTCCAAACCGGCCTAATTGCCGCGATGGGAGAAGTTGGACGTCTCTTTGAAGAAGGGGATTATTATGTCCCAGAAATGTTGATTGCAGCCCGTGCTATGCAGGCTGGCCTGGAAATCCTGAAACCCTTGTTGGTCGAAGCTGGAGTTGAACCTGTAGGGAAAGTGGTAATAGGCACAGTAAAAGGTGATCTGCACGACATCGGGAAAAACCTGGTCTCTATGATGTTGGAAGGCGCTGGCTTCGAGGTTGTGGATTTGGGAGTAGATGTAGCTCCTGAAAAGTTTGTTGCAGCTATTCACGACGGAGTAGATATCCTCGGACTCTCCGCTTTGTTGACCACTACGATGCCTAGTATGGAAAGCACCATCAAGGCGATTGAAGAAGCTGGATTACATGATCGCATCAAGATAATTATAGGCGGTGCTCCTGTTACAGCTGAATATGCCAAAAAGATCGGGGCGGATGGCTTTGCACCAGATGCAGGCCAAGCTGTGACATTAGCAAAATCCCTGATCGATTAACTGATTCGGTATAATTTCTTGTTCCGCGTATCATAACATGTCAGGCACGCCCAGAAAACTTACCAACCTTTTGTATTCTTTATAAAATCACCATTTAAATCCCCAACAAATTAGGCAAGATAGTAAAAGAAACAACGCTAACCTATGAGAACAAATAAGTTTCAATCCGACGTAATCGACCCACGGTTATCATTGGAAAGCGCATTAATCCAACTTGCTGTAAAGTGGTTTATGCTGCCTTACAGGAGGGCTACTTCGAAATAGTGCGTCAAGATGCCCTTGCCCAGGTCGAAGCTGGGGCAGCCGTGCTGGATATCAATACGGGTGTGCTCAACAGGGGCACGAAAACCGCCGCAAGGTGGTCTTTCTTTTTAAAACCAAAATCCCCATTGGGAATGTTATTCGAATTTCCATATCGATTCCCAGAAACCTGCAAATTCCGTGAAAATCAGTCCGAGCGGTGCTGGTGGGAGTCAAGTAAATTCGTAGATTGTAAAGAATATGAAATATCAGGAATTGAAAACACCCCGAAAGGGGCGTTTCTCATTTTTCTTTCGTTTCCTTTCGCCAATAAATTGGGATCAATAACAAGAACCCAATCGTAATCAGCACCTCGCCAATCTGCACCCCGGTTGCCTGCCAGCGGCCAAAGAACGGAACTAGCGGCGGCACCCGCGTGCCAAAGCCGAACATATCCGCCATGCCGGAGAAAACGGCCACCACATACCCGGTCGCGACCAGCCGCGAACCGATGTCTGCGGCGATGGTACGTTCGCCGTTTCTCCAGAAGGACATCAAGCCGATGTACCCGCCGATGCAGACAATTGCCAGCCCCACCAGGAAGACCGCGATCTGCACAAACCCGACCACCGGACTGCGGTCCAGGCCAAAGAGTGCCGGGCGGGCGCCAACCAGAAAAACGAGCAGGCCGAATAATGTCAACAGCAGCCCAAAGCGGACGCGCACCCGCGAGGGATTACCTTCAGGAGAAGTATTGTGGGATGGAGATGGTTTGTCAGGAGTTGTCATGGCAAGAATGTCTGGAGATGGCGCAACCAGTTCTTCCCCAGAACCGCCGCGACCTGCTCGTCATTATACCCTTTCGCCACCAGAATGGGGCCGATTTTCTGCAGGTCGGCAATCGTATCCACCCCGGCAGGCACGGCGGACAGGCCGAAGCCGCCGTCGAAGTCGCTGCCCAGACCCACGTGCCGGGCATCCCCGGCCATCTGGCAGATACGGTCCACATGCGCGGCCAGCGTTTCGAGCGTAATGCTGTCACGCGGGTCGCCAAATTTCCATTCGAAGGTCAGGAACCTGCAGAACGGTACCACGCCAATGATTCCGTCCCGTTCGAGAATGCCCTGGATGACATCGTCCCGCAGCAGACGGTTCCCGTCGTAGCCGGGCACGAGCGCGGCAGCGTTGGCATGGCTGGCGATAATGGGACCGGGATACAGGTCGAGGGCCTGCCGCGCCGACAGTTCGTCCATGTGACTCAGGTCGAGCGTGAACCCGATGTCTGCCATTGCCTTGAGCAGGAGGCGGCCTTCATCGGTGAGCGGTCCCGGGTCCCGCGTGCCACCACAGAAGCGAGTGCCGGCCCAGGCCGGGCCGATGACCCGCACGCCCCACTCCCACCACTCGTCCAGTTCGGACGGGGTGCGCACACCCTCAGCTCCTTCCATCAACGGCACAAGGCCGACGGGATGGCTTTCAGCCTTGGAATCGGCCCAATGGGTCAGGACAGTTTCCAGGTCCGCGCGTGAAGCGATGAGACGGAAATGGTCGGGGTGGTCGTCCGCCAGTTTGTGATAAGCATCCAGTTGGGTGCGGTAAAGACGATGAGCCTGATCGAAATCTGCATAGGCCTGTTTGTCCCACTCGCCGGTCCTGCGGCAGATGGGCGTGACGAACAGGGTGCTGAAGACGACGGCCACACGCCCGCGCTGATAATCGGGCCAGCCGCCGTTGTGTTCGGGGGTCTCCGAACCGCTCTCGTGTTCGAGGCGGCGCGTTTCGGCAGCGGAGCGGGTATAGTCCCGCCCGAAGTTCAGGATGTTGTAGGCAATATCTTCGTGGGCGTCTACGATGAGGGGGAGCATGGCATTTCAAAAACCCGGTCTCTGGAAGAAACCGGGTTTCTCTTTCCTACTCGTTGGGGGCTTCCTCGTCTTTGGGAGCTTCCTTGTCCTTGGGAGCTTTCTTGGTTTTGGGGGCTTCCTTTTCCTTGGGAGCTTTCTTGGCTTTGGGGTCTTCCTTTTCCTTGGGAGCTTCCTTGTCTTGGGGGGCTTCCTCGTCTTTGGGAGCTTCCTTTTCCTTGGGGGCTTCCTCGTCTTTGGGGGCTTCCTCGTCTTTGGGAGCTTCCTCGTTTTTGGAGGGCTTGTCGTTTACCAGTTCCAGGTTGACGCCTTCGAGGTCAATCTGTTTCAGGTCGAGGTCTTTGTAAGCACCCGAGTCGACCTTGCGCAGGCTCAAGCCGATACGGCGCTGGTCGGGGTCAATGCGGATGATGCGCAGCGTGACAACACTGCCATCATGCAGACCGGCTTCCTTGGGATGCTCGATGCGATTCTCGCTAATCTCGGAGATGTGGATCAAGCCTTCCAGGTCACCCTCCAGACGGGCAAAAGCACCAAATTTGGTCAGGCGGGTGATGATACCTTCTACCAATTGGCCGACTTTGAATTTGTCCACCTTGCTCTGCCAGGGGTCGTTCTGCAGGGCGCGGATGGACAGGCCGATGCGCTTTTTGTCGCGGTCAATGTTGATGATCTTGACTTGCACTTCCTGGCCTACCTCAAGCACCTCGGAGGGGTGCTGGACGCGTTCCCAGGAGATCTCGGACAGGTGCACCAGGCCATCGGCACCGTTGACATTGACGAAAGCGCCGAAATCAGCCAGGCTTGTGACTTTACCGGTGTAAACCTCGCCCTCTTTTAGCGATTCAATAACGCGCTCTTTGATGGACTGGCGGGTCTCGCTGGAAGCGGCGCGTTCGGAGAGAATCAGGCGGCGGCGCTTACGGTCCACTTCGATTACGCGGACGGTGATCGCCTCGCCAATCATTTTGGCATAACGCGCGTCCGGGGTGTCGCCGGTGACGGCCATGCGGCGGGAGATGCCCAGCTGCGAGGCAGGCACGAATCCGCGCAGGCCAAACACGGGGACGATAATGCCGCCTTTGTTGAAGCCGTCAATCTTGCCATCGAAAGAGCTGCCTTCTTCAAGCATCTTCTCGACTTCGGCCCAGCCTATTTGTTCCTGGGCGCGGGTGTATGAAAGGACAACATTCCCGCTGGAATCTTCAGCGGACAACACATAGACCAGGATCTCCTGGCCCAGTTGCAGTGCGGCGCGCTCTTCAGCCGGGATGGCTTCCAGTTCGCGGCCAGTGATCACACCTTCCGATTTCGCGCCAACACTGACCAGGATTTGCGACTGGCTAATGCTGGCGACAACTCCTGTACGGATTTCACCGGGTTCGGGAAAATCCAAGGACATGCCCTCCTGGTCAAGGAGGGTTTCCATGTTGGTATGATTGTTGTCAGTGTCGTCGTCCCGTGCTGGAACCGGGACTACTACGGCGGGTAGATTGCTCTCGGGCACAACCCCCTGCCCGAGAAGGGCGTCTTTTTGTTCCATATTGTGAGAAACTCCGGTGAATAAGATAGGGAGATTATACAGTCGAATGGACTAGTTGACAACCCTGACATTTACCATCTTCAGGGCGTTCACAAGAAAGGGAGTGTTGATGCGAGGAGGGCGTTTTATACCCGACGAAGCAGTCCCCATGTAGGCTGGGAGATTGCTTCACCGCCTTCGGCGGTTCGCAATGAAATATTTTTTTGTTTGTCAATGGACTTTGTGAAAGCCCTGTTACCTTCTGGGTCCGAAGTAGGATTGTCGTGTTTGCGCAAAATAGACAACCCCGTGCCCCGTGCGGGAACCGGGGCTTCCGCGGGAACCGGGACTACCTCGCTGGAACAGGGACTACCGCATTTCTATTGGGGGTTGACAGAGGTGAGTTTTGCTAATTGGCAGCGGTATTTTTGCTGGTCTTGAATGTTTGGGCGCTTTGCAGGATATCATGAGCCGAACGGAGGGTGCCTTCGGTCACCGCGCCGAGCATCTGAGCCAGTTCGAGAGTGCGAGGTTCGCCGGTCAGTTTGGCAACTTTGGTCAGCGTGCGATTTTGCTCGATAACCTTCTGCACCTGGAAGTGCTGGTCGCCGAAGACGGCCAGTTGCGGCAAGTGGGTGATGACAAATACCTGGTGGGCGCGGCCGAGATGCCAGAGTTTTTCGCCGACCGTCCCGCCGACGCGACCGCCGATGCCCTGGTCAATTTCGTCGAAAATGAGCGTGGGGACCTGGTCGGCGCGCACCAGCACGTTTTTCAGCGCCAGCATCAGGCGGGAGGTCTCGCCGCCGGAGGCGATCTTGGCAAGCGGTTTCAGACCCTCACCCGGGTTCGGTGCGACCAGGAATTCGACTTTATCCAGGCCATTTCCGTCAAAAGCAACGCGTGTGCCATCTGGCAGGGGGATGCCATCCGCGGCGGGCTTCGTCTGGAAATCCACGGCGAAGCGGGCGGCGGCCATGCGCAATTCATCCAGTTCGGCCTCGATGGACTTGCTCATCTGTTCGGCAGATTCCTTGCGCTTCTGCGAGAGTCCGAGGCCCTGCTCGGAGAGTTTTGCCAGCGCGGTAGATTCGGCGGTTTCCAGTTCGCCGATGCGCTCGGTGGCGGTGGTGATGGTATCGAGTTGTTTGCGGGCGTCAGCAGCGAAGGCGATGGTGGACTCGATGGTGCCGCCATATTTACGTTCCAGGCGGCGGATCAGGTCGAGACGCTCTTCGACTTCTTCCAGCCGTTTGGGGTTGAACTCGATGGCCTCGAGGTAATTGCGCAAGCCGCGTGCCAGGTCGGCCAGGGTTTCTTCCAGCGTGACGGACTGTTCCGCCAGAGCGTTCTGCGTCCCGTCAATCTGGGCTAGTTTCGCCAGCGATTGGACTGCCTGTCCGATCAGGTCTGTGGAGGCGGGGGATTCCGAGGTGCCCTCGTCCAGGACGGTGAGGGCCTGCTGAGCCAGGTTGACGAGCGACTCCGCATTTGCCAGCCGATCACCCTCTTTGCGCAGGTCTTCGTCCTCGCCGGGCTTGAGTTTGGCGGCCTCGATTTCCCCGGCCTGGAAGGTGAGCATTTCGGTGCGGCGTTCAGCGTCACGCTGGGCTTCGCGCAGCCCCTCCAGTTCGTGGCGGATGCCGAGCAAGTTCTGGTAGGTTTTGCGGTAGGCTGCCAGCAAGGACTCAACGTTGGCGTAACGGTCGAGCAGACCGAGGTGGGCGTGGATGTTGAGCAACGAGAGATGTTCAGACT
>JAPLGV010000420.1 GCA_026389975.1 Chloroflexota bacterium | reverse complement strand
AATCATGGCCGAGGGAGACTTACCCAGCCCGACCGCACTGGTCACAATGGTCCCCGGCGGATATAAAGCCGAACAGGGGCAGAGTACGCAGTCGCCTACCGTAACCCAGGTCGAGGTACCGGCATTGGAGTCTCTACGAGTCACCCTGGCCAGTTACATCGAGCCGGAATCTGGCGACGTGGATATTGCCAAGGAACCGATATTGGTTTCCGTGGGTCGTGGGATACAAAACCAGGATAATATTTCATTAGCAGAAGATTTGGCCAAGGCGCTCGGAGCGGTTGTGTCCGGTTCACGACCGGTCATTGATCAAGGCTGGTTAGCAACCTCCCGCCTAGTGGGTAAATCGGGCAAGCACGTCAAGCCCAAAATTTACCTGGCATTAGGCATCAGCGGCGCTCCGGAGCACGCCGAGGCTATTACTGATAGCGATACGATTATCGCCATCAACACCGACCCCACCGCGCCTATCTTCAATATAGCCAAATACGGCGCGGAGATTGATCTCTTCGATCTGGTCGAAGTACTGACCGCACAAGTCAAAGCAGCCAAAGGCACCTAGTTAGTCCAAATAAGGAAGGGATGAGGAGCACATTATATGCCAGAGCGAATTGACTTTTGGGGAATTCCATTCACCTGGGGCTCGCCAGCCATCTATGTTTATTTTCTGATGGCGTTAGGCAGCATCATCCTACTCGTCCGCTTCTTCCAGCGTGCCAGACTATGGTGGCGGGTGGGCAGACCCGAGGTCCGCTGGGATCGCATCCACATCCGGTTATGGCGTCTGATCAAGTACGCCATCGTTCAAGTTAAGGTGCTGCGCCAGAAGTATCCGGGCATTATGCACATTGGTCTGGCCTGGGGTTTCTTCACCTTCTTCCTGGGTACGGCACTGGCAACGATTGACTCTCATTTCCTCAAGATCCTTCAGGGTAATGCTTACCTGGTTTACAAGTTCGTCCTGGACACATTCACCCTCTTGTTTCTAATTGGTGCGGGGATGGCAGCTTACCGCCGCTTCATCCAACGCCCGCGCCGGTTGACACTGGAGCCGGGGTTTACCTGGTCACTGGCGCTGGCTACGCTGATCGTGTTGGGTGGATGGTTCACCGAGTCGCTGCGCCTGGCAGTCGAAAAACCCGCCTGGGAATTATGGTCGCCGCTGGGCTGGTTGCTGGCGCAGGCATGGATTGCCGCCGGCGCTTCGGCTGCGGCACTCATGAACTGGCATCTGGGAATCTGGATCTTCCATTTGCTGCTTGTCACGTTGACCCTCGCCACACTGCCAGTTGGCACATTGCTCCACATCCTGACCGGCCCGCTGAATGTGTTCTTTTCGAAACTGGACCGGTCTACGGGGCAACTTGCGCCCATCCCGCAAACAGCGAAAGGCGAACCCATCTACGCCAGCACACTGCGGGACCTGACCTGGAAACAGTTGCTTGACTGCGACGCCTGTACCGAGTGCGGGCGATGCCAGGACGCCTGTCCGGCATTCGCCGCCGGGAAGTTGCTCTCCCCCAAAGAGGTAATCCTGGGCGTGCGTGCTGCGTTGCGCCAGGATGGGCGGGTGCTGCTCAACAAAGATACGAAAGCGCCGTTCCTGGCTGGCGAGAAAATATCCGACGATGTGCTATGGTCTTGCACCACTTGCGGCGCGTGCGTCTGCGAATGCCCGGTGCTGATCGAGCACGTGGATGCCATTGTAGATATGCGCCGGTATCTGGTCATAGAGGGGCGGATGGACACCGAACTCCAGGGCGCGCTGGAGAACCTCGGCCGCTACGGTAACTCGTTCGGGCAGTCTGAGCGGATGCGCGCCCGCTGGACTCAGCCGATCCAGCCTCCCATCAAAGATGCCCGTCGCGAGCCGGTGGAATATCTGTGGTTCGTCGGCGATTATGCCTCGTACAGCCCAACGCTAACAGAGGTTACAGTCAAAACGGCAGAAGTGTTCCGTAAAGCTGGTCTGGATTTTGGCATTCTCTACGATGCCGAGCGGAATGCCGGCAATGATGTACGGCTGGTGGAGAAGAATTCCATGGCACTGAGTAAATGCACTTACCGGGCGATTGTCACCACCGATCCGCACACTTACAACACCCTCAAAAACGAATACCCGGCGAACGGAGACGAACGCCGCCCGGTATTGCACTATGCCGAACTGCTCGACCAGTTGATCACCGCCGGGAAACTAAAGTTCAGCAAAAAACTGGGCTACAAAGTCACCTACCACGACCCATGCTACTTGGGCCGTTACAATGGTGTTTACGATGCGCCACGGCGGGTGATCGAGGCGACCGGCTGCGAATTGGTCGAGATGCCGCGTCACAATGATGGTTCTTTCTGCTGCGGCGCGGGCGGTGGACGCATCTGGATGGCACAAGGTGAAATCCAGGAACGGCCCAGCGAATCCCGTATTCGCGAGGCGGTAAAACTAGGCAAAGTGCCAATTTTTGTGGTTGCCTGCCCCAAGGATGTCACCATGTTCCGTGACGCCGTGAAAACCACAGGTAACGAGAGCAGGCTCGAGGTCAAGGATTTGATCGAACTGGTCCACGCGGCGCTATGATGTGCGCACGAATGCAATGACGAATAGCAAGAGAGGCTTAAGGATACCCATCGCTACCAAGCTCATCCTGAGCTTTCTGCTGATCATTGTCATCACCAGCACCGTCTTCACCGTCGTGGGCATCCAACTGATCAGTAACCGCATCGTGACGGAAGCTCAAGAGAAGGTCGGGCGTGATCTTAACTCGGCGCGAGAAATTTATCTAAGCAAGTTAAACCACCTTAACGATGTGGTCCGACTAATAGCTGACAGGTTTTATATAAAAGACGCATTAATATCCGGTGATATCGGAAGCTTCGCCGAGGAACTGGTGCGAGTAAAATTAAATGAAAGTTTAGATTTATTAACAATCACAGATCCATCGGGTAATGTTCTTTTACGAGCTAATAATATAAACCTCTCCGGAGACAGCCAATATCATAATGAGCTCGTTGCGGAGGCAATAAATAGAAACGTCCCTGTTGCTGGCACAATGATTATGCCCATTGAAGATTTACGATTGGAATCGCAACTTCTGGTTGAACAGGCGCACTTCACTTTTATCGACACTCCGATGGCAAGAGTAAGAAACGAGACCGAGGAAACGTCCGGCATGATGCTGGGGGCAGCCGCTCCGATCTTCGACTATCAGAATAATCTGATTGGAATCTTATACGGCGGCATTTTGCTGAACAGGAATTATGAGATTGTGGACGAAATCAAACGAACCGTTTTTCAGGATCTGCAATATAAGGGCCAAGATATCGGAACCGCAACGATTTTTCAAGATGACCTAAGAATTTCGACAAACGTCAAAAATGGAGATGGCTCCAGGGCGATTGGGACACGTGTTTCAGAAGAGGTATACAACCAAGTCGTTGTCGATGGAAAACCCTATATTGGGCGAGCCTATGTTGTCAACAGCTGGTACATCACAGCCTACGAGCCTATCAAAAGTATAAATCACCAAATAATCGGGATCCTGTACGTTGGCATACTCGAGCAAAAATACGTTGATATCAAGCAGCAAACTGTTCTTGCTTTCTTATCTATTGCCCTTATTGGCGTGCTGGTTTCGACGGTATTGTCCTACCTGCTCTCTCGCAGCATTTCTGGCCCCATCAAGAAACTGGTACTGGCCTCCAAGGAAGTGGCCAACGGCAACCTGGATACAAAAGTTGAAATCACGACAACGGACGAATTAGGCAAATTAGCATACACATTCAATAAGATGGCACTGGCTCTGAGAGAGCGCGATGACAAATTAAAGGAATTCACCAGAAGCAAGATCATGGAGTCTGAACGACTGGCGCTCATCGGACAGTTGGCAGCCAACGTAGCCCACGAATTGAACAATCCACTCCAGGGAATCGTCACTTATTCCCACCTGCTTTTAGAGGAATTGCCCCACGATGACCCGGCCAGGGACTCCCTCGAAAAGATCGTCACCCAGGCCAACCGAAGCAGAGACATTATTCGAGGCTTGTTAGACTTTTCAAGGCAAAGGAAACCCGATAAAACGTTATGTGACATTACCAACGTTTTGAAAGGATGTGTTTCCCTCCTGGAAAAGCAGGCTTTGTTTCATAATGTGCAGATCACATCCAATCTGGACGAGAAACTACCCCTGACGATCATAGACCCATCACAAATAGAGCGTGTATTTATCAATATGATCGTCAATGCAGCAGATGCGATGGATGGCAATGGAAAACTGAATATGGCGACCAGATTCGACTCGGTTGACCACTGCATCGAAGTGGAATTTACTGACACTGGTCATGGCATCGTGAAAGAGAATTTGGAAAAAATTTTTGACCCCTTCTTCACGACCAAGGATACTGGCCACGGCGTTGGATTAGGTCTGGCTATTAGTTTCGGGATTATCAAAGAACATAACGGAACCATCTCGGTTGAGAGTGAAGTTGGCAAAGGAACGACATTTATTGTGAGATTACCTGTAACCGCTGAAGAAGAAAGCACAAAAGATGAACAATCAGTCTAGAATTCTAATCATTGATGACGAGGAAGTTGTTCTGGATTCTTGCACGCGCATTTTAAAAAGCGGCGCATACAAGATCGCAACCGCGACGAATGGCCGCCTTGGCCTGGATCTGGTAAAGGAATTCCAACCGGATCTTATTTATGTTGACCTCAAAATGCCAGGCATTTCAGGAATGGAAGTAATTGAAAAGATTCGCGATACTGATCCGACGATTGTGGTCATCGTTATTACTGGCTTTGCAACAGTAAGTTCGGCCGTTGAAGCAATGAAAAATGGCGCATACGATTTTCTGCCAAAGCCTTTCACGCCTGACGAATTTCGGTTAATCACCCAGAGAGGTCTGGACAAAAGAGGGTTAATTTTAGAAACTATTCAACTCAAAAGAGAAAAGGAAATGCTAAGGGAGCAATTTGCTGCCATAGTCTCCCATGAGCTCAAGGCTCCTCTGGGTGCAGTCCAACAAAATCTATTTGTTTTAATAAGTGAATTATCAAATCAACTCACCGAAGATCAAAAAACCAGGTTTGGGCGAATGCAGGCCAACATCAGTGATCTGATCAATCTCATCCTCACCTGGCTGCGAGTGCTGTCGGTGGATGTGATGAAGATTCGAGAAAACTTTAAACCAACATCCATATCCACAATAATATCCAAAGCAACAGAGAGCGTTTTAACTCATGCGACCCGCAAAGATGTTGAAATAATCTCTTCGGTTAAAGAACCATTACCTCTTGTCAATGGAGACGAGGGGACTCTGGTTGAAACAGTAGTGAATATTCTGGGTAATGCCATCAAATATTCCCGAACAGGAAGCCAAATCATATTAAAGGCCGAAGAAATCGAAAACAATATCGTAATCTCTGTCGCTGATACCGGTATTGGTATATCGAAAGAAGACCTTCCTTACATTTTCAATGATTTCTACACTGGCAAGGACGGTCAGAAGATCGAAAAAAGCAGCGGGTTGGGATTAGCCATCACCCGCCGCATTATCGAGGCGCATTACGGCTCTGTTTCAGTAGAAAGCGAATTGGGCAAAGGTGCTACTTTTACAATTCGCCTTCCAGCGTTAAAAACCACTTAATGCGATTTCGCTATCAATTACTTGGCCAAATCATAATCTAAGGAGATGTAAGATGAATACACAAAAAAGGCTCATAATCATTGATGATGATCCCGATTACGTCGCCGGGATTAAATCCGTCCTTGAGACCGCTAACTATAGCGTGGATGTGGCCTACAACCCGAAGGAGGGTTTCAAGGCTTTGCAAACCAATCGCTATGACCTGCTCCTGCTTGACATCATGATGGGACGCGGCGCAGAAGGGGTCGCATTGGCACGGAAGATAAGAAAGGATCCAAAACTGAGAGAATTGCCAGTTTTAATCATTACCGGCCTCAGAGAACAAATCGCTTTCCTCTTCCCGGGACAGTCTGTTCATCCCCATTTCGTCGAGAATGACGAATTGATTGAGAAGCCGGTAGAACCCAAGCTTCTATTGGAAAAAGTGAGTTCCTTGCTGAAATTGGCGAGTTCCTTGCTGAAATTGGCAGAAGAGAAAAAATCGTGAATCTATGAAAACCAGGAGGTACTTGAATGGTAGATGAACTTTCTTTCAGTTATGAAGTAGCCAACCTCATGTACGCTTCACATGGGGAGCCAATCACAAACTGCTTGCAGTGTGGAACTTGTTCCGGCACCTGTCCAGCGGTTGAATTCATGGATCAAACACCCCGTCAGATCATCGGAATGATCCGGGCCGACCTCAAGGAAGAAGTAATGGCCAGCAATACTTACTGGACCTGTGCATCTTGTTACCACTGCACTGTCAGATGCCCGGCCGAAATCGACATTGCCGATATGATGTACGCACTGAAGCGCTACTCCATTTGGAAAGGTCAATTCCCGGAGGGCTTGATTGGCCCCGACTTCTCTGAAGCCTTCGTGAAGATGATCGTGAACTCCGGGAGATCCTTTGAGCCCTTACTGGCAGCTACCTACCTTCCCAAGTTTAGCGCTCGAGACATCATTCAAGAAGGTCTAATCGCCACCGGCCTGGTTCTATCGGGGAAGATGCCCTTGCTTCCGAAGAAGATCAAGGGTCTTAAGAAGTTCCAGCAGATGGTGAGAAGAATCATCCCGATAGGAGCACCATCATGAAGCAATACGCATATTACCCCGGTTGCTCTCTCGAAAGTTTAGGGAAGAGCTACCATGTCTCCGCAATGGCAGTCACAGCCGCGCTGGGAGTGGAGCTTAAGGAAATCGAGGATTGGAACTGCTGTGGCGCAACCGCCTACTTTCCGGTAGACGAATTGCTGGCATACACGCTAACGGCTCGGAACTTGGCCAAGGCCGAAAAAACAGGCCTCGACTTTGTCGCCCCTTGCAGCGCATGCTACAAGAATGCGTATTTTACG
>JAPLGV010000158.1 GCA_026389975.1 Chloroflexota bacterium | reverse complement strand
CCCGCAGATCGTTACCATCCCGTATGCTGCGCTGGCAGGCATCCTTGACATGCAGGGTCCGCTGACAGGCTTCCTTCCATAAGGTATAAAGATATGTCTCGAAAGCATTCTCACCCCCTGTTCTTTCTTGGCTTGCTGACGATTGCCTTGTTCATATTGATGCTCTCCGCCTGTGGCGGCGGAACCCCTGCCGCGACCGGCGGCAAGTTCAGAGTCATGGCTACAACCAGCATTGTGGGCAATGTTGTCAGCCAGGTGGGCGGGGATACCATAGCCCTGACCATCCTGATGCCCGTCGGCACCGACCCACACGACTTCCAGCCGCGCCCGCAGGACGCCGCCGCCCTCGCCGATGCTCAGATTATCTTTTCCAACGGAGCCGGGTTGGAGGGATTTCTCCAGCCGCTGCTGGAAAGTACCGGAGCGACGGGTAAACTCGTCGAAGTTTCGGCGGGGATTACACTCCTGCCGCTGCCGGGCAGTGACCAGTCGACTGGCGACCCGCATACCTGGATGGACCCGAACAACGTCATCATCTGGACGCAAAACATCGCCGCGGCTCTTTCCGCTGCGGATCCGGCACACGTCGCCGATTATCAGGCCAACGCTGAAGCCTATGCGACCTCGCTGCGCGACTTGGATACCTGGATCCGCTCCGAGGTGGTGCAAATCCTGCCGCAAAATCGTCTGCTGGTAGCGGATCACGCTGTGCTGGGCTATTTCGCGGCGCGGTACGGTTTTACGCAGGAAGGCACCATTACCGGTTCGTTCAGCACTGAAGCCGCGCCGTCGGCCCGGGAATTGGCCGCGCTCGAAGATAAAATTCGCCAGTCGGGGGTCCGGGCGGTGTTCGTGAGCGAAGCTGTCAACCAGACTCTGGCAGACCAGATTGCCGCGGATACCGGCATTAAGTCTGTCTGGATTTATCACGCCACGCTGACCGCCCCCGGCGGCCCGGCGGCGAGTTACCTGGAGTTCATGCGATATAATGTCAAAGCGATTGTGGAAGCCTTGAAATAATGTATCCTCGCACCCTCCACCAACCTGACCAACCTATTCTGGACGTCCTGCACCTTTCTGTCAGTTACGAGGGACGCGAGGCGCTGGAAAATATTACTTTTCACCTGCACGCCGGGGAACTCGTGGCAGTGGTGGGGCCGAACGGGGCCGGGAAAAGCACTCTGTTCAAGGTGGTGGCGGGAGTGCTGCCGCCCACTTCGGGCGAGGTGAAAATCTCGGGCTACGGCCCGCGCGGACACATTTGCATCGCTTACGTGCCCCAGCGCAGCCAGGTGGACTGGCGCTTCCCGGCCAGCGTGGCCGATGTGGTGATGATGGGCCGTATCAGGCAGGTGGGCTTTTTCCGCTGGCCGCACCGCGCCGACTGGGATACCGTCCACGCCGCGCTCGAAGCGGTGGACATGAATTCAATGGCGAACCGTCAGATTGGCGAACTCTCCGGCGGCCAGCAGCAGCGCACTTTTCTGGCGCGCGCCCTGGCGCAGGAGGCCGAACTGGTGCTGTTGGACGAGCCACTCAATGGCCTGGACACACCCTCGCAGGAAGCGATTTTGTCCCTGCTGGATAAACTGCGCCAGCAGAAGATCACCGTCATGGTCGCCACCCACGACCTGGGACAGGCCGCCAGCCGCTTTGACCGAGTCATGCTCCTCAACCATCAGCTGGTCCGTTTTGGATCGCCGCAGGATGTGCTGACCAGCGAGAATCTGCTGCGCGCTTACGGTGGTCATGCCCAGTTGATCCGGGGCGCGGACGGCACGACCACCCTGGCCGATACCTGCTGTGACGGGGAAGAAGAGCATGAATAACCTGTTCAATATTTTCCTCCAGCCATTCTCCTATGACTTCATGCTGCGCGGTTTGGCGGCGTCGGTCATTGTCGGTGTGGTGTGCGCGGTGGTGGGTGTGTACGTTGTCTTACGCGGCATGGCCTTCTTCGGGGATGCCCTGGCACATGCCGTCCTGCCGGGCGTGGCGCTCGGCTACCTGCTCAGCGGTGGCAGCCGGGATACCCTTTTCTGGTGGGCGCTTGGCGCAGCGGTGCTGGTGGCACTGGCAGTGGGACGCATCTCCAAACATGCCGAGATCCGCGAAGATACCGCCATCGGCATCCTGTTTGCCAGTATGTTCGCCCTCGGCATCGCCCTGATTTCCACCGTCCGCAGTTACAGCGTGGACCTGAGCCATTTCCTGTTCGGCAACGTGCTGGGCGTCTCGACCCGCGACCTGGTGCTGACATCTGTCTTTGGCGGGGTGGTGCTGCTGACGATCTTCCTCTTCTACAAAGAGTTTCTGGTCTTGTCCTTCGACCCGGTCCTGGCGGCCACCCTGCGGCTCCCGTCTGGCCTGCTGAACAATATCCTGCTCGTCCTGATGGCGCTGACCGTTTCTGTCGCCATGCAGACGGTTGGCGTGGCGCTGATGGTGGCGATGCTGGTAACACCGGCGGCCAGTGCCTCGCTGCTTACTCGCCGCCTGTGGCAGGGGATGCTCGTCTCGGCTGCCATTGGGGCATTCTCGGCGGTGACCGGTCTTTATCTGAGTTACTACTTCAATATTGTTTCCGGCTCGGCCATTGTGCTGACGGCCACCGCTATTTTCCTGCTGGTCTTTCTTTTCCAACCCCGCCGGGGACTGGTGTGGAAGAAAAGATAAATATGCCCCCCATACGGGATTGATGTACTCTTGCGGGGATACTCTGCGGGCGGGGGAATGAGGCCGAGGAGATTGCTTCGTCGCAAAGAACGCTCCTCGCAATGACACGCGACGCGCGACACTGGGGAAAGCGGCAGAGCGCTGATGCAAGCCCTCCGAATTTGAGTCGCTTTTTTTTGGAGATCGCGCGGAACAAATACCCCTCTCTCCCAGAAGGACACTGTGCCGCAAATATACGGGCGAAGGGCGGCCTCCTGCCTCTGCTCAAGGAGCGATTAGCATAGAGCTGCCTTGACCCGCTCGGGCGTGAATGGAATCTGCCGAAGGCGTGCACCTGTGGCGTCAAAGATCGCGTTGGCAACCGCTGCGGCTGTCGTAATTGTCGAGGGTTCTCCCGCACCCAGCGCGGGTTGGTCGGGACGGTTGATCAGGACAATCTCTACTTCAGGCACTTCGGAAAACGTCAGGATAGGGTACGAGTCCCAAT
>JAPLGV010000305.1 GCA_026389975.1 Chloroflexota bacterium | reverse complement strand
GAGCCTCTACAACCTGAACGCCCGCATGGTCGAACTGGAAGTGCTCCCGGCCTGCAAGGCATACGGCCTGGGCGTCATCCTCTGGAGTCCGCTGGGGGGCGGCCTGCTGGGCGGTGTGCTGCAAAAAATCAAGGAAGGCCGCCGCGCCGAAAAGGACACGCAGAAAGAAATTGAAGAAAAGCGCCCGCAGTTGGAGGCCTGGGAGGCATTCTGCAAAGAACTGGGCGAGAAACCCGCTGACGTGGCCCTGGCCTGGCTGCTGCACAACCCGGTCGTCACCGCCCCGATCATCGGACCCCGTAAGATGGAGCAGCTGACAGGCTCCCTGCGCGCCTTGGAACTCAAACTGGACGAGGCAGCGCTGAAAAAACTTGATGAGATCTGGCCCGGTCCCGGGGGCGAAGCGCCCGAAGCCTACGCGTGGTAAGGACAACCAGACCCTAAAGGTTTTCAAAACCTTTAGGGTCTATCGCGGCGGATGGGCTGGTGCGCATCACGCCAGACGTGATTGGTCTCAGCGCGGGGAGATAATGGAAGTGGTGTTGATGTAGATTGGTGTGAGAATGTCAATGTGTGTATAATGGGGAATTGAAAGAAGTAATGTAACTACTCAGCTATCTGAGTCAAAAGTCATTAATTAAGGTTGCCGAGTCAGGCATAATTGGAGTCAATTGTCATTAACAAATAGGTACAAATGATTCTAGCATAAACGGGAATAAGTATGGATAATCAGGCTCATGGAACACAATCAACTACCCTCATGGAACACAATCAACTACCCACCGACGAAGAAGTGAGCCGAGCCTATCAGCAGGGAGAAGAGGCAGTGGTAAGATTGGTTCGCAAGCTGACTGACAATTTCAAGGTTCTGGTCATTAGAATGCAAGCTTTAGAAGATCGGCTCGCCAAGAACAGCAGCAACAGCGGCAAACCGCCCTCCAGTGATGGATTGAACAAACCGTCCCCCAAGAGTCTGCGCAAACGCCATGGCAGGAAAAGCGGAGGGCAGCCGGGTCATGCAGGGCATACGCTCAAAACTGTTGAGCATCCTGACCGGGAAGAAGTGCATCGCGTGAGCCGTTGTCATCACTGTCATAGGTCGTTGGAAGAGGTGGAAGCCAGTGGGATCGAAAAGCGACAAGTGTTTGATGTGCCAAAAGTCCACATAGAAGTGACCGAGCATAAAGCCGAGATCAAGCGTTGTCCGCACTGTGGTGAAATTAGCAAGGCAGATTTTCCTGAGGGTGTCACACAGCCAGTGCAATATGGGCCGGAGATCAAAGCGCAGGCGGTCTACTTCAACCAGTATCAGTTACTGCCCCTGGAGCGTACTGGTGAGGTTTTCGAAGCATTATATGGGCAGGCGCTGTCTGAAGGGACCATCCTGGAAGCCTGCCAGGAAGTTGCCGAGCGGGTTGAAGGGGGGAATGCAACCATCAAGAAGCATCTGACCGAACAGGAAGATGTGGTGCATTTTGATGAAACGGGAGCACGGGTCGAAGGCAAGCTGGGTTGGCTGCATTCAGCGAGTACTGCACTACTGACCTACTATGCGATGCATACCCGGCGCGGGCAACCAGCGATGGATGCGATCGGGATCTTGCCTGGTCTGAAAGGCCGTGCTATTCATGATGGCTGGAAGTCTTACTTCAAGTATCCTATCCTGCATGGGCTGTGCAATGCCCATCACTTACGCAGGTTGAAGTTCTTGGAAGAGCGCTACCCACAAGCCTGGGTGACCGAGTTGGCCGATCTGCTGGTGGAAATGAAAGAAGCGGTGGATACGGCTCGACAGGTCTCTCTGCCTTGCCTGACTCCCAAACAGTTGATCGCCTTTGATAACCGCTACGATCGTTTGGTGGAACAAGGTTTGCGAGCCAATGCCCCGCCGGAACGGCCAGAAGATCAGCCGAAAAAGCGGGGACGGATCAAACAGAGCCCGGCGAAGAACCTGCTGGATGAGTTCCAGGACCACAAAGAGTCTGTGCTGGCTTTTATGTACGATTTTAAGGTTCCGTTTGACAACAATCAGGCGGAACGCGATATCCGCATGATGAAAGTGAAGCAAAAAATATCCGGATGTTTTCGAACAAAAGAAGGCGCCGATCTTTTCTGCCAGATCCGTGGTTACATTTCAACATCCCGCAAGAATGGGCAGCAAGTCCTGGATGCTTTGCGACTGGCACTCGCAGGTACGCCTTACTTACCTTCTTTCGTCTCACCTGGCTGAGTAGTTAC
>JAPLGV010000356.1 GCA_026389975.1 Chloroflexota bacterium | reverse complement strand
GGAACGATCCATCCGTCCTGAGGACCCTCGGCGTGATGGAAGCGGATGAGATCAAGACCATCGCCGGGGAGCGCTGGCACCCATCCCTGCCGGAGCGCGTGGACATCCGCATCAACAGGGCCGCGCTGGAGCACGACCACATCCTCATCCTCGGTCCGACTTTTCCACACGAAGTGGTCGGTTTTTCAGGCGGAGCCAAGTACCTGTTCCCCGGCATCTCCGGCCCGGAGATGATCAACGCCACCCACTGGCTGGGGGCTCTGGCAGGTGTGGTCGGGACGATCGGCATCAAGAACACCCCGGTGCGCCGGGATGTTCATCGGCGACCTGTACGAAGCCTGGAGTGCAGCAGCAGACTTATCGGCAGAGCGGCACATCCGCTGGTGCGGGAAGCCTTACCAGCGCGTGCTGTCCTGCGCTCCGGCCATGTACGACGAACTGTGGACGGCCGCCAAAGCCATGTACAAACTCGAACCGGCGGTGGCGGTTGGCGGCGAAGTGGTCATCTACGCCCCACACCTGGATGTGGTCAGCCACGTGCATGGTAAATACATTTATGAGATCGGCTATCACATCCTGCCCTATTTCCTGAATGACTGGGAGCACTTCAAGCATTTCCCGTTGGGCGTGCTGGCGCACAGTACCCACTTGCGCGGCTCCGGCGTGATGGAAAATGGCGTTGAAATGCCCAACGTGCACGTCACCCTGGCGAGCAAGATTTCCGCCGAAGATTGCGCCCGCCTGAACCTGGGCTACCTCGACCCGGCAAAGGTTAACGTGGACGAATGGAAAGACCGCGAGGACGAAGGCATTCTCTATGTCCCCAAGGCCGGTGAGACGTTGTATCGAGTGAGAAATAATTGATGGTAGTAGCGACTTCGCGAAGCACCCTTTAGGGTTAGTCGCTCTTTCTCTGAACGACTGCCCCCTTCGGGGATGATAAAGTCGTTACTACGGTATCAACACGGGAGAAACCTATGAATTATAAAATTGGCGTCGTCGGCTTGGGTGTAATGGGTCACAATCTGGCCCTCAACATGGAACGCAACGGCTTCCCGGTGGCAGGGTACGACCTGGATGCCGCCAAGACCAAGGCCTTTTTGGAAGGCCCCGGCGCAGGGAAAAATATTATCGGCGTGGACTCCCCCGCCGCGCTGATGGCCGCACTGGAAAAGCCGCGCCGCGTCCTGCTGATGGTCCCGGCCGGCGCGCCGGTGGATAGTGCCATCGCTCACCTCAAGCCGCACTTGGAGCAGGGCGACATCCTGATGGATGGCGGCAATTCGTTTTTCCTGGATACTGAGCGCCGCAATAAGGCGCTCGAGGCGGAAGGTTTCAACTTCATTGGCACAGGGGTTTCGGGTGGAGAAGAGGGCGCGCTGTGGGGCCCAGCGATTATGCCGGGTGGACAGCCCGCAGCCTGGGAAGCCACCGCCCCCATTTTCCGTGCCATCGCCGCCAAAGCCGAAGACGGGCAGCCCTGCGTGGAGTACATGGGGCCGCGCGGCGCAGGCCACTTCGTCAAGATGGTGCACAACGGCATCGAGTATGGCGATATGCAGTTGATTGCTGAAATTTATGACCTCTTGCACCGTGGCCTGGGTCTTTCGGCGCAGGAGTTGGGCGCAGTCTTTGCGGAATGGAATGCTGGCGAACTGAAATCGTATCTCATCGAAATCACGGCGGACATTTTGCGGCATACGGACCCCGAAACGGGTGCGCCCCTAGTGGATGTCATCCTGGACGAAGCCGCACAAAAAGGGACAGGCAAGTGGGCCAGCCAGAATGCCCTGGATGTGGGTGCGCCCATCCCGACGATCAACGCCGCGGTCGAGAGCCGCATCCTTTCCAGTCTGAAATCACAGCGTGTCGTCGCCAGTAAAATCATCCGCGGCCCGAAGCCGGAATACAAGGGCGACCGTCAACACCTGATTGACGCCGCGCGTGATGCTCTATATGCCAGCAAAATAACATCTTATGCCCAGGGGTTGGGGATGCTCAAGATTGCATCCGATGAATACAAATACGAATTGAACATGGGCGTGATTGCCAAAATCTGGCGGGCGGGCTGCATCATCCGCGCCAGCCTGCTGGGCGATATCATGTCCGCCTACCAGCGCGCCCCAGCCCTGGTCAACCTGTTACTGGACGAGGCTTTCCACACCGCTGTAGAGAGTCGCCAGGAAGCCTGGCGCTTCGTTGTGCAGACAGCGGTCGGCCTGGGCATCCCGGTGCTGGCGCTGGGCGCCTCGCTGGCCTACTTCGACGCCTATCGCAGCGAGCGCCTGCCCGCCAACCTGACCCAGGCCCAGCGCGACTACTTTGGTGCGCATACCTACCGGCGGATCGACCGGGAGGGCACCTTCCACACGGAGTGGACGCCACAATAACCAAAATGCATGGCATCTTACCGCCGTCGAGGCGACAGGAAAAGACATTGAATAAGGAGCAATCATGAAATATGGAATGAACATTCGTCAGGAAGGCAGCCTGGATCTGGTCTCGCTCGGGGCACTCAACCATCGGGTGGATTCAGGGATCGTCCCGTTTCGCAAGGCAACCACCTGGCAGGTCCATCCCAGCGGCGCGGAATATAATGTTGCCGCCAACCTGTCGGACTGCTTCCGCATGAACACCGGCATCGTCACAGCGATGGTAGATTATCCCGTCGGCGACCTGATCGCCGAGCGCGTGCGTGCAATGGGGATCAAACCTTTCTACAAGCATTTCGCGCACAACGGGGTGAACGGCCCTAATATGGCCACCATTTACAGCGACCGCGGCTTCGGCGTGCGCGCCCCGGTGGTGTTCTACAACCGGGCTAACGAGGCAGCGGCGCAACTTAAACCCGGCGATTTCAACTGGAAAGCCATCTTTGCGGGCGGCGTGCGCTGGTTCCACAGCGGCGGGATTTTTGCCGCTCTCTCCGAGACCACCGGCGAGGTCATCATCGAAGGGATGAAAGCCGCCAAAGCCGCCGGGGCGGTGACGTCGTTCGACCTGAACTACCGCGCCAAACTCTGGAACATCTGGGGCGGACAGGAACGCGCCCAGTCGGTCATCCGCCGCATCGTCGAGAATGTGGACGTGCTGGTGGGCAACGAGGAGGACCTCCAGCTGGGGCTCGGCATCCCGGGTCCGGAAGCAGGATCAAAGCCCCGTGCTGGAACCGGGACTACCACGTCCAAGCTCGACCCGAGTGCTTTCTTCGGCATGATCGACGACGTGGTGGGCAAATTCCCGCAGATCAAAATCGTCGCCACCACCCTGCGCGAGGTCCACTCGACCAACCATCATTCCTGGGGCGTGGTGGCCTGGATCAACGGACAATCGTTCGTCTCCCCGACCTGCGAGCTGGACGTCTACGACCGGGTGGGGGGTGGGGATGGGTTCGCCTCCGGCTTCTTCTACGGCCTGCTGACTGGCGAGCCGGAGCAGGAGGCGGTGAACCTGGGCTGGGCGCACGGTGCGCTGCTGACAACCTTCCCCGGTGACACCACCATGGCGACGGTCGAGCAGGTGCGGGCCTTCGCCAAAGGCGGCTCGGCGCGCATCCAACGGTAAGGGCTTCGTAGAAACGACTTTAGTCGTTCGTGCCCAACGCGGCTAAAGTCGCTACTACGAATATTTTTTTGATTTGATGCACACGTGTGCAAACTCCACCAGGAGATCATTCAAATTTTTAGAAGGAGAAAAACCATGGACAAGATGAAGGCGTATGTTTTCAAGGATGTCGGCAAGCTCGTGTTCGAAGAGAAGCCCATTCCCCACGTCAAGGAACCGGATGACGTGCTGCTCAAGGTCAAGGCCGTGGGCATCTGCGGTTCGGACCTGAAGATCATCGAAGGCAAGCACCACTTCAAGCCGAACACGGTGCTCGGGCACGAGTTCTGCGGTGAGGTGGTCGAGGTCGGTTCGCATGTCCAGCACTTCAAGATCGGCGACCGGGTGGCAATCGACAACAATATCCGCTGTGGCTTCTGCTCGTTCTGTCGCATGGGGCTGACCAGCCAGTGCGAGGACATCAAGACCAGCGCCCTGGGTGTGATGCGCGATGGCGGCTACGCCGAGTATTGTCTGCTCCCGGAGAAGCAGTGCTTCGTCCTGCCGGACGTGATTGATGACGTGCTTGGCACGCAGGTCGAGACGCTGGCGACGGTGGTCAACGGCATGAACACCCTGCTGATGCTGCCCTACGATTACGTGATGATCATCGGCTTCGGTCCGATCGGCTACCTGTTCGGCCAGTTCGCCAGGAACATCGCCGCCAAAGTGGCCGTGACCGAGATCGACCCCTTCCGCATCAACGTGGCCAAGGAATGCGGCCTGACGGTCTGGAACCCGAACGAGGTGGATGTGGTCGAAAAGATCACCGAGTTCACCTACGGGGGCAAGGCCGATATCGTCATCGAGGCCACCGGCAACGCCCTCGAGCAGGCCCTCCAGTGCGTCACCCCCGGCGGCAAAGTACTGCCCTTCGGCATGGACTCGTCCATCAAGGCGACCATCGTGCCGAATGAGATCACACGCTGGGCCACCAAGATCCTCGGCCTGTACCTCGGCCAGAACACCATGGTACCGTCCATCCGCCTGTTCCAGGAGAACCGGCTCAACATGGGGCCGTTCTTCACCAAGGTCATCCCGTTCGACGAAGGCTTGGGTGCCTTCGACCTGCTCGGGCTGGACATGAAGACGCTCAAACACCATCCCAAGAGCGCCATGAAGATCGTGATGAAGATGTAATCCCCCACCCCAACCCTCCCCCCGTCGCGGCGCGACGGGGGGAGGGAGAGAGGCTGTTATGACCAGAAAAGTAAAAATTGCTGTGATTGGAACAGGACGCATGGGGAGCGTCCACACCCGGAACATCGCCCGGCTCATCCCGGAAGCGGACCTGGTTGCCGTCTGCGACATCCGGCTGGAAGTTGCCAAGACCGTGGCCAACGAACTCGGTATCCGGCGCGTGGTGCAGGATTACCACGAACTGCTGGCCGACAAAGACATCGAAGCCATCCTGATCGCCACCAGTACAAACACGCACGCCTTTATCATGAAGGATGTGGCCGCAGCCGGCAAGCACATCTTCTGCGAAAAACCGCTGGCGCTTGAGCTGGATAAAATTGATGAGGCGCTGGAGGCAGTCGAGAAAGCGGGTGTCAAGCTGCAGGTCGGGTTTAACCGCCGCTTCGACAAGAGTTTCCAGCAGGTGCACCAGATCGTCGCCTCGGGCGAGATCGGGCGTCCGTGCATCCTGCGCATTACCAACCGCGACCCCGACTTTCCCGCCATGGAATTCATGCGCGTCTCGGGCGGGATGTTCCTCGACATGACCATCCACGACTTCGACATGGCCCGTTTCCAGGTCGGCGAGATCGAGGAAGTCTACGCCACCGGTGGCGTGCTGATCGAGCCGGAACTGAAAGAGTTCGGCGACATCGACACGAACGTGGTCACGCTCAAGTTCGCCAACGGCGCAGTCGGCGCGATCGACAACAGCCGCAAGGCGGTCTACGGCTACGACCAGCGCCTGGAAGTGTTCTGCTCGAACGGCACGGCCATGGCGAACAACGAAGCCGAGAACACCGCCGTGAAGGGCAACCCGGACGGTTTCCACTCCGCCAAACCGCCGTACTTCTTCATGCAGCGCTATGCCCCCTGTTACGTGGACGAGGTACGCCAATTTATTGAGTGCGTCCGCGACGATAAGCTAACCCCGACGACCGGCAAAGACGGCCGCGCCGCGGTGGTGCTCGGTTACGCCGCCGGGAAGTCGCTGCGCGAGAACCGCCCGGTGAAAGTAAGTGAGATTGGATAATCAGTAGGTGCGACTTCAGTCGCTGGGTTACCGAACGACTGAAGTCGTTACTACAACATCAGGATATATTTTTTGTTGCCATCTGGTAGTGTAAGCAAACCTTCGAAAGACCAGTACCTGAACTGCATTCGCTGCGGGCTGTGCCTGGCGGTCTGTCCGACCTACCGGGAGTACCTGAGCGAGACGACCTCGCCGCGCGGACGGGTTGCGCTGGCGCGCAAGGGGCTGGAGGGCGCACTGGAACTCAGTCCCAACCTGGCCGGGCAGATGTACGCCTGCTTCGACTGCTTGGCCTGCAACGATATCTGCCCGGTCGGCATCTGTCCTGCGGACCTGGCGCTGGAGATGCGCCACGTGCAGGAACAGATCCGCCCAGTCTGCTGGAAGCAAACGCTTTTCGGCGGGCTCATCTCGAAACCCAATCGCATGGAAGCAGCGACCTGGCCGCTGCGAGTTTACGAGAAACTGGGTATCCGCCGGCTGGTCTACGCCCTGGGATTGTGCAGCCTGCTCCCCGACAAAATCCGTGACCTGGAAGCCATGCTGCCGCATTTGCCCCAGCGTCCGCTGCGACAGATGTTGCCAGAAGTGACCCAAGCCAACGTGGTAGTCCCGGTTTCAGCACGGGACGTGGTAGTCCCGGTTCCAGCATATCATCCCGAATCTCGTACGGGACGGGGCGGCGAGACCCGTTACCGCGTCGGGTTCTTCCTGGGCTGCGCCCAGAGCCTGATGTTCGCCGAGGAGAGCGCCGCCAGCGTGCGCATCCTGGCCCGCAACGGCTGCACCGTCGTCACGCCGAAGGAGACCGTCTGCTGCGGGATGCCAGCCCTGGGCTACGGGCGGACCGATCTGGTTCGCGAACAGGCCCGCGTCAACATCGCACTCTTCGAGAAAGCGAACGTCGAAACTATCGTGACCGACTGCGCCACCTGCGGCTCCACGCTGAAGGACTATGACAAGTTGTTGGCCGATGACCCGGCCTGGGCGGCGCGGGCTGCCGCGTTCAGTTCCAGGGTCCGGGACGTTAGCGAGTTTCTGATGTCCATCCCGCTCGAAAAGCCGCAGGGACGCATCGATGCCCGCGTCACCTACCACGACTCGTGTCACCTGCGGCGCGGCCAGGGCGTCTGGAAACAGCCACGTGAACTGCTGAAAATGATCGACGGTCTGGAATTCGTCGAACTGCCCGAAGCAGACTGGTGCTGCGGCTCGGCCGGCAGCCAGCTCATCACGCATTACGAAACTTCGCTCAAAGTGCTGAAGCGCAAGGCCGACAACATCGCCAGCACGCAGGCCGACTACATCGCCTCCGGCTGCCCTGGCTGCCAGATGCAGTTGACCCTCGGCATGCGCCGGCAGGGATTGGATGTGCAGGTTGTCCACCCGATTGCGCTGCTGGATAGGGCTTATCGCCAACAGGAGTCCGAAGTCTCCCGACTTCGGCAAAATCAGGAGATTTCGCACTCCGGCGTAAAGAGGAAAAATGATGGATAAAAACATCATCGCACAACTCAAAATGACCACCGGCAAAGACGGCGTCCTGACCACCCCCGAAGACCTGGCTGTGTATGGCTACGACGGCACCTTCGAAGACCACCGCCCTGACATTGTCGTCCTGCCGCGTACCACCGAACAGGTCAGCCTGGCAGCGCGCGAGCGCATCCCCGTGGTGACGCGCGGCATGGGGTCGGGACTGGCAGCTGCCTCGGTCCCCTTCCAGGGCGGGATCGCTCTGACGATGACACGCATGAATCGCATTCTGGAGATTGACGAGGTCAACGCCACGGCTCACGTCGAGGCGGGCGTGGTAACTGCGGACCTGCAAACTGCGGTGGAAAAACTCGGGCTGTTCTACCCGCCCGACCCGTCCAGCATCCGCCACTCGACCATTGGCGGGAACATCGCCTGCAACGCCGGCGGCCCGCGCTGCCTGAAGTACGGCGTGACTGGCGACTACATCCTCGGCCTGACCGTCCGGCGCTCTTCACCGGCTCGGAAGGGACCCTGGGCGTGATCACTGAAGCCCTGCTGCGCCTGACCGCCAAACCGAAGTTCGCCCGCACCGCCCTGGTCGAGTTCGCCGCGCTGGAGGACGCCTCCCGGACGGTCAACGCGATCCTATCGGCTGGTATCGTCCCGGCCACGCTGGAACTGATGGACGAGACCGCCATCGCCTGCATCGAAGAAGCCCTGCACCTGGGCCTTCCGCTGGACGTGGAAGCCATCCTGCTGGTCGAGACCGACGGCGCAGACGAGGCGTCAGTGCTGCGTGAGATCGAAGCCGTCGCCGCGATTTGCCGCGCGAGCGGGGCGCGGCAGGTGAAGGTCGCAAAAGGCGAGGCGGAGCGTGAAAATTTATGGAAAGCCCGCCGCTCGGTGTCACCTGCGCTGGCCCGCAAGGCACCCAACAAATTGGGCGAGGACATTACTGTGCCTCGCAGCGCCATCCCGGAGGCCGTCCGCCGCCTGAAGGCCATCAGCGCCAGGTACGGTTTGCCAATTGTCATCTTCGGTCATGCCGGGGATGGTAACTTGCACCCCAACATCCTGTTCGACAAGCGCGACCCGGAACAATGGGCTAAAGTCGAGCAGATGGCCGCCGAGGAGTTCGCCCTGGCCCTGGAGTTGGGTGGGACGCTTTCGGGCGAACACGGCGTCGGGATGCTGAAACGTCCTTACATGGAGCAGGCTCTCGGTCCGGTTTCGCTCGAGGTCCAGAAACGCATCAAGGCCGCGCTGGACCCGGTCAATATTCTCAACCCGGGGAAGGTCTTCCCGGATTGATCGTGTGCCGCTGCGAGGCGATGCTTTTCCGACGAAGCAGTCTCCTGAACGGCGAGGAGGTTGCTTCGTCGGGCAAGGAGCATCCTCCTCACAACGACACGAGAATGCAATAACCAAAAATCTAATTAAAGGAGTAAAAAAATGTCAAACACAAATGTACCAAAAGGATTTCTTCCCACCAACCAGCCTGACCTGTTCTTCGAGGACAACGCCGTCGGGCGGATGAAGAAAGAAGTGTGGGATGCCAGCGACGAGCAGATTGACGCCATCCTGGCCGACTACGGTGTCCCGTCGCCGGTGGAATGGGGCAAGCCCGGCTCGTACATCCAGACGACCACCCGCTGGCAAGTGGAAGAGAACCGCAAGAAGAACGACGTGGTCTTCATCCCGGTCGGCTGCACCGAACTACACGGCCAGCACCTGCCCAGCGCGGCGGACACGCTGTACGTCAGTGCCATCTGTGAGGGTGTGCGGCGCTACACCGCCAAGCGCGGTGCGCCGGTCAACCTGGCGCTGCCTCCGCTGAACTACGGCGGCCACCCGTATCATCACATGGGTATGCCCGGTACGGTTATCGTGCGCGAGCACGTGGTGCGCGAGATGATCATCGACGTGATGCTCGGCCTGTGGAACGACGGCTTCCGCAAGCAGTTGATCGTCAACAACCACGGCCAACTGTGGATGCTCGAGTCAGCGGTGCAGGAATTCATGAAGCGCTACCAGCTGCCGGGTATCTTCCGCGTCATTGACTGGCACCGCGGCGTACGCGAGTTCTTCCGCCCGGCGGAGCGCGGCGGACAGATGAGCACCAACTTCGTCCATGCCGACGAATCCGAAACCTCCTTGAGCCTGCTGCTGCACCCCGAGATGGTCGACATGAACTACGCCGTGGACACCGAGGGCAAGTCCTACCTGCCCGAGGGCCACTTTGATAAGTCGGTTGACCCGTTCGGCCGCCCCAGCCGCTGGTCGGAAGGTGAGGGTCACTTCGCCATCGAGATTGCCGCCACGCCCGAGGGTGTGGTCGGCAAGGCCAGGTCCGGCGCGGCGCAGAAGGCCAAGCGCCCGATGGCTGCCATCCTGAAATACCTGACCCTGTGGCATGACGATGTCCTGGAGGCCTTCCCCGCTGGAAGTGTTCCGCCGGTGGAGGAAGTCACCCTACGCACCGCCAAAGAAATGGAACCCTACCTGCGCGAGCCGCTCAGCAAGGGCTGGAAACCGGTCTACGGCATCCCGCGCATCGGGCAGGGAACGGAAGTGTAGAGGAAAACCTATAAACACGAAGGGCACAAAGGTCTCTAAGAGAAAGAGGCCGAAAGCCTCGGTGCCTTTTCTCCTTTGAGCTCCTTCGTGTCCTTTGTGTTAAATTCTTGGAAGGAGAAAACCATGAAAGGCAATATGCAAGGCGTGACATTGGTCGCAGACTGGGACCCCAAGCCCGGTTTCAAACTCGGTTCCAAAGACATCGAAGGCCGCCAGACCTACCTGGGCAGCCAGGTGTGGCGCAACCCGCGGCTGGAAATCCGCCAGTACGACATCCCCACCCCCGGGCCGGAGGAAGTGCTGATGGAGGTCAAGGCCTGCGGCATCTGCGGCTCGGACGTCCACATGGCCCAGGCGGATAAAGACGGCTACATCTACTACCCCGGCCTGACAGGGTTCCCATCCATCCTCGGGCATGAGTTCTCCGGCGTGGTGGTCGAAGCGGGCAAGAACGCCCGGGACAAACGCACCAACAAGCCCTTTAAAGGTGGAGAAGCGGTCACCACCGAGGAAATGCTGTGGTGCGGACAGTGCAAACCCTGCGCCGACGGCCAACCCAACCACTGCGAACAACTGGACGAAGTCGGCTTCAACGTCAACGGGGCCTACACCAAGTACATCGTCCTGCCCTCCCGCACGCTGTGGAGCCTGGAGCCGCTGCGCAAGAACTACAAGGAAGAGGACATCTTCATCGCCGGCAGTCTGGTCGAGCCGACCTGCGTGGCTTACAATGCCGTCATCGAACGCGGCGGCGGCATCCGCCCCGGCGATCGGGTGGTCATCCTGGGCGGCGGGCCGGTGGGCATCGCGGCCTGCGCCATCCTCAAGCGCGCCGGGGCCTCGCAGGTCATCATCTCCGAAACCCAGCAGGAACGCGCCGACATGGCCCTGAAACTGGGCGCCGACTACCACGTTAACCCGCTCAGGGAAGACTTCGCCGAACGCGTGCTGGAGATCACCGGCGGAATGGGTGCGGATATGTTCATGGAAGCCACCGGCCTCCCGGCGGTCGTCTATCCCGGCATCGAGAAGGTCATCTGGGAAGGCCGCACACTGAACAGCACGGTCGTCGTCACCGCCCGCGCTGAAGCCAAGATGCCCGTCACTGGCGAAGTGCTGCAAGTCCGCCGCGCCCGCATCATCGGCGCGCAGGGTCACTCCGGGCACGGCAACTTCCCGCGCGTCATCGAATGCATGGCCACCGGCATGAACATGACCCGCATGAGCACCAAGAAGATCAGTCTTGAAGAACTGCCCGAGAACATCATCAAGCTGCAGACCGACCGCTCGGAGTGCAAGATCACGTACATGGCGCGCTAAAATCATTCAGACCGTAGACGATGGACCATAGACCGTGGTCTGTCGTCTACGGTCCATGGTCGAAATATGAACCTCTCCATTGTGCTATCCACCCAACCCGCCCAGTTCCAGGCTGCCACGTTCAAAGGCGACCTGGAAACGAACCTGCGGCGCATTGCCGCCCTCGGCTACGATGGCGTAGAACTGGCGATCCGGGACCCGAAACTGGTCAGTCTCGACGAGCTGGAACGACTGACCCGCGCTTGCGGCCTGTCCATCCCGGCCATCGGGACCGGGCAGGCCTGGGGCGAGGAAGGCCTGTCGTTCACCGACCCGGACCCGGGGGTCCGGCGTGCAGCGATTGAGCGAATCAAGAGCCACGTCCCGTGTGCAGCCCGCTTCGGGGCAGTCATCATCATCGGCTTGATCCGCGGCATCGTCAAACCGGGCGTGGACCCGGTCCAGGCGATGGACTGGCTGGTCGAAGCCTTGCGCGAGTGCAGCGCGGCCGCCCGTCCGCATGGTATCCGCCTAGCGTTGGAGCCGATCAATCGCTACGAGACGACACTCATCAACAACGCCGCCCAGGGGCTGGAATTAATCGAACGCGTCGGCACAGACAACTTCGGCCTGCTGCTCGACACTTTCCATATGAACATCGAGGAGCCGAGCATCGAGGCGAGCATCCGACAGTGCGGGGCGCGCATTTTTCACTTCCACGTGGCCGATTCCAATCGCTGGTATCCCGGCGCGGGGCATCTGGATTTCAAATCCATTTTGAATGTGCTCTTTGCCATCGGTTACCACGGCTATGTTTCCGGCGAATTCTTGCCGAAACCCGATGCTGACACATCAGCTAGGCAGGCTATTGCCAACCTGCGCCAAATCTAGGGTTCTTAACGTTCCGATCAAGCAGCGAGAAGAACTACAAGCTCTTTCTCACGCTAACAATGCCAGCATGCAAACTACAGGGTACTGCGTCCCATGCTGGAACCGGGACTATCACGTCCCGTCCCGTAGGAGATTCGGGATGATATGCTGGAAACCGGGACTACCACGTAAATATTTGAACAAAAATCCTGTTATTTCCGAGCTTTTCGATACAGAAAAGTTCATGGATTTATGACTCTACTGCAAAAACCATCTAAACACAAAGGTCACGAACCCCCAAATACCGGGGGCAGGTGGGCACGAAGGAAAAGCCTTTATCATTTATCCTTTGTGTACGTCGTGTCCTTTGTGTTAAAGACCTTTTTGCNNNTTATGTAAGAAGCAGTAAAATTGCTGCCGAAGGTCCCTGTATTTTGATCGATAATTGTTCACGGTTTTATGTGAGCAGTAGTTCAGAAATTAATGCATTTGGTAGGGGCGGTATTGGTGATATCATTTTGGAGTTAATTATCACTCACCACAGAACCAGGGATAATATTTTTACCTTTACCCCCCAAACTCAATACCTCGCAAATCTCACCTGAGAGAAACGGCACATTCAGTCCCGGATAGAGTTCCCAAGTCTCAGTCAGGTTTACTACTCCACCAGCTTCAAGCCTGACCAGCGATCCCAAACTCTCCAACTCTACGAACCGATCATTGCAATATGATTCGGCATTGCAGCCACCGTCAGGATATGCTGCCACAGAAGAACTGTCAAACGTCTTGCGAAACAGAATACCATCAAGCCAATAAGCCATCCAGCCTTGGGGGTCGTAATAGCCTAACTTAAAGGGAGATGGGCTCGGGGTAGCATGGATAAGGATGAAATCATCACGTAGAACCAGTCGTGGATCGTTGATATGAGTATAAGGCCAGAGCGTCAGGATGCGATTATTCAACAGGCCGTTTTGATCAGCATTACCAATCGGTTGCGGTAGTATGACTGTTCCGCCCAGCCGGAACATGGTCAGTGCCCATGGAGCGAGTTCCACCTGCCACAGGCTGTCATTCCGCAAGATGTGCTTCAACGTAACTGCAGCCCGGTCTACCGAAAGATGAATCTCGATGGCTTTGGTAATCCCAGTCCCTATCTCGGTCGAACCATTCAGACGTACGCCATCTGTCAGCTCTTCAATCGAAACGCCGTCATTATCGGGGATATAAGTGCGTGGCAATGCCTCGGGGGCATGCCAAAGGCGATGCCCACCACGAAAGAAAAAATCACCATAAGGCGTACTCACCTTGGTTGGAATATCAGCGAACAGATTATCTTTTCCGAAGGCCGAGAGCCGGACAATGCGTGGCCCCGCCTCGGCAAGAACTTCCAAACTTAACAGGCCATTATTTAGAATACGGGTGGGGAGACCTTGAAAATCACTCATGCTTCATCCTCAGATGTATCCAGTGGTAATCTCACTGGAATGCCATTTCCTTTTGCCGACTTTTGGATGGCTAATACAATTTCTTGATCCAATCTTGCCTGTTCAGCACCATAAGTGGGGACTGTATCATTCCGGACCGCATTCACCAGGCTCATCAAACAACCAGCAACGCCGATCTCGTCGTCATGCCATTGGATACCGTGTCCCTTTATTGCTGGTTTGAAAGGGTTTTCCCAGCGAACAGTGGGGTGCTCCGGGTTCCCTGTGTGAGCGATCATTGCCACCAGAGCTCCCCCATCGACTCTTTCAAATTGCCTTTCAATCGTAATAAATAGTGGAGCTTGTCCATCCGGCGAAAGCAATGTCAATTGTTCGTCTATATCTATCCCAATCCCAACCGAAATTCCCATTCCTTTTTCTGCCAAAAACCTGCTGCTCCGCCACCAGCGCAGTGCCGAATCATAACCCACATCTGTCCAGTGGAAAATACCTAATTGCCCATCCTCAAAGGTTATGATCCCATGTTCTTGCAATTCCTCGCGTGGGCCAAATTCACCTGCCAATCTGGACCAATGGGGCATAAGGTGATTGTGTTGCATAGCACCAACGACTTGGACAGGCTTGGCATCAAATCCCAAATAACTTCGCAGGACACTGACGCCATGGTACACCTGACCGAATAATCCGGACTCAATTAGTTTGAGTTTCAACTGTTCCAATGGTCGGCGGTGAAATTGTTCCGCTACCTCAACTTTAAGCCCACGCTGGCGCGCTGCACGGATAATCGCATCCGCCTCGCTCAACTTGTGAGCAATTGGCGTTTCAAATAGGACATGCAATCCATGCTCAATTGCCATTAAACCAACTGCGCCATTGGCATGATATGCGACACAAACAATTCCGATCTGAGGGCCCGTCTCCTTGATCAGTTTTTCAATCTCCGTATACCAGGGAACGCCCAAGCCTTCTCCAAGTTTTTTTGCAGACTCCAAAGTCCGCCCCCATACAGAGACAAGGTTCACATCGCCGGGGAGGGCTTTAAGCATTGGCCCATACAGATAACTCGAACGAGCAGCTGTGCCGATGATTGCAACTCGGATTGGTTGTAACCCTTGATCAAGATTCATTTATCGGGATCCCATCAGAAAGAAATCGGTCAGATGTCCCGTGCCCCGTCCCGTAAGAGATTCGGGATGATATGCTGAAACCGGGACTGTTTCGCTGGAACCGGGACTACTGTGTTTACATATCTCAGCAGTCAAATCAGCGATTTCTGAAAAAAGAGTAATACAAATCATTCCAGCGCAGTTCTTTCTTGAAATCAGCCAAGCGGGTATGCTCATCAATCAGCAGCATTTCAATTCCCGCCATCTCGGCAAAGTCCTGCATGTGTTCTGAGGTGACATCATAGCTAAAACTGGTGTGATGTGCGCCCCCGGCGAGGATCCACGCCGCGGCAGCAGTCTTGAGATCCGGCCTGGGTTGCCACATAGCGCGTGCCACCGGTAGTTTTGGCAGGGGCGCTTCGGTCGGGACGGCGTCCACTTCGCTAACGATCAGCCGGAAGCGTTGTCCCATGTCTACCAGGGAGGCGGCAACTGCCGGTCCAATTTGTGAGTCGAAGACCAGGCGCACCGGGTCTGCTTTCCCGCCGATTGATAGCGGCAGGATTTCAAGTTTGGGATTGGTGGCAGCAATCGAAGAGCAGATTTCCAGCATGTGCGCGCCCAGTACTTTGTCGCCCGACGGGCTGAAGTGATAGGTGTAATCTTCCATGAAACTGGTGCCTTTTTTCAGGCCCGTGCTCATGACTTTCATGGCACGCACCAGTGCCGAGGTCTTCCAGTCACCTTCCGCGCCAAAGCCGTAGCCGTCCGCCATCAAGCGCTGAACAGCCATGCCAGGCAGTTGGGCCAGCCCGTACAAATCTTCGAAGGTGGTAGTGAACGCCTTGAAGTTACCGGCTTCCAGGAATTGCCGCAGCCCGAGCTCAATGCGAGCTCCTTCACGCAGGGACTGGTGCTTCTCGCCATCCGGCAGAAGGTTGGGGACAACATCGTAGAGACCCAGATATTCTGTGATAAGGTGATCGACGTCCACATCTGCCACTTGGTTGACGGCCTTGACCAGGTCGCCGACGCCAAAACCGTAAACGCTGTATCCCAACTGGATTTGGGCTTCGACCTTATCGCCCTCGGTCACGGCCACGTCGCGCATATTGTCGCCAAAACGAGCGACCCTGCATTCCTGAGCGTCGTGCCAGGCGCAGGCCGCACGTGCCCAGACACCCAGGCTGACCTGAACGTCATTGTCCTGCCAGAAACCGACGACAACTTTGCGATTCAGGCGCATGCGGGTTCCGATGAACCCAAACTCCCGGTCGCCATGGGCAGACTGGTTGAGATTCATAAAGTCCATATCGATCTCAGACCAGGGAATCTCACGATTGAACTGGGTATGTAAATGAACAAATGGTTTCTTCAATAAGCTCAGACCCGCGATCCACATTTTAGCCGGAGAGAAGGTATGCATCCAAGTAATCAACCCGATGCAATTCCTGGCCGAATTGGCTTCCAGGAACAACTCACGGATAGATTCTGGGGTTGTCAACACTGGCTTGAAAACCACCTTGACGGGGATATGGGGCGACAAATTCAAGGTTTCCGCAATCTGCTTTGAATGTTCGGCAACCTTTTCCAGTGTCTTTGGACCATAAAGGTGTTGACTGCCAGTTACAAACCAGACTTCGAGCTGCTTAAGATCCAACATGATTTTCTCCTCATAAAGCGATGATGTAAAACTACTGTCCCGTGCCCCGTCCCGTAAGAGATTCGGGATGATATGCTGAAACCGGGACTGTTTCGCCCCGTCCGGGAACCGGGACTACCTCGCTGGCATCGTCCCGACGCTCTTACGGGAAACCGGGACTACTGTCCATATTGTTCCTTGTAGCGTTTGTGCAAGCGGGCGACCATTTCGTCCGGGATGGGGATCAGTTCGCCTAACTGCATGGCATAATAGACCGTACGGGCCGCATCTTCGACCATCACTGCGGCCTTGACGGCAGCTCTGGCCGACTTGCCAACCGTAAACACGCCGTGGTTTTGCCTCAAAATGGCGGGACCGGTGCCAATCGAGCACACTACTTCCATGCCAATGGCTTCGTCGCCAATCGGGGCAAACCCGCCGAGCGGGATCTCGCCGCCAAACTCATCACAGATGGCGGTCAGCACCGGCGGGATGGGCTTGCCGACTGCCGCGAAGGCCGTGGCGAACGGCGAATGGGTATGGACGATGCCGTTTACGTCCGGGCGTTGACGGTAAATATAGAGATGGGTGGCCGTGTCAGACGATGGCTTCAGTGTGCCCTCCACAATCTTTCCGTCCAGGTCGAGCACGACCATCTTGTCCGGGGTCAGATCAGGGTACATCACACCGCTCGGCTTGATGACCACCAGCCCGCTGTCCGGGTCGCGGCTGCTGATATTGCCACTGGTCCAGACGACCAGATTGTTGCGTGGCAATTCCTGATGCAATTCGCAGACTTCCATGCGTAATTTCTCAAGCAGCATATTTCACCTCGGGTTTGACCTTGATCCATTCACCTTAGCAATGCTTTTATTGCGAACAACGTATTTTGAGCGCCTTGAGCCGTTTCATGACATCATTTTCACCGCGGCCGAAATAATCGTGCAATGTCACATACTCTGCAAAAAGCTTATCGTAAATGGCTTTATTCTCTGCAATGGGCTGGTAGCTCTCTTCACGCAAGTGGGCCATGTTGAGACTGGCATCTATAATGGTATCATACCCGCCCGCAGCAGAACCGGCCGCGACTGCTCCATGCATGGCCGAGCCGACTGCACCAATTTGGGTAGCCTCGGGGATGTAGATCGGCAACCCCGTAACATCCGCATAAATTTGCATCAGAAGTTTGTTGCGGTCGGGTAACCCACCCGTGGCCACCAATTCCCGGATGGGCACATTGTTCTTCTGGAAGGTTTCCACAATCAGTCGCGTGCCGTAAGCCGTGGACTCGATCAGGGCGCGGTAGATTTCCTCGGGTTTGGTCAGCAGGGTCATCCCCAACATCATCCCGGTCAGGTCGACATCCACCAACACCGAACGGTTGCCATTCCACCAATCGAGAGCCAAAAGACCGCTCGCGCCGGGCTTTTGGGCGGCAGCTTTCTCTTCCAGCAGTTGATGGATACTGATGCCGCGCTGACGGGCTTCCTTTTCATAGGTTTCGGGTACGCAGGTTTCGGTGAACCATTGGAAATTGTCACCCACACAGGATTGTCCGGCTTCAAAGCCGGGTTTATCAGGGATTATGCCATCCATAACCACGCCGCACATGCCTGGAACGATTTCTTCGCTTTCGCCAATCACCATATGGCAGATGGAGGTGCCCATGATCATGACCATCCGTCCACTTTCGGTGACAGTCGCCGCAGGCACAGCCACGTGGGCATCCACGTTTGCAACCGCCACAGCGGTGCCCACTTTCAAGCCCGTCCACTGCGCGGCTTGTTCGGTAATGCCGCCTGCCCTGGCTCCCAAAGGCAGGATGTCCCGTTTCATCTTCTCGTCCACAATATTCTCCAGACGCGGGTCGAGCGCTTTGAAGAATGCTGCGGGCGGGAAGCCTTCGGTCTTGGACCACATGGCTTTATAGCCAGCCGTGCAGGAGTTGCGCGTCTCCACGCCGGTCAGTTGCCAGACCACCCAATCGGCAGCTTCGAGCATACGGTCCGCGGCTGTGTAGACCTCGGGAGCCTCATTGAGAATTTGCCAGACCTTGGGGAAGAACCATTCGGAGCTGATCTTGCCGCCATAACGATCGAGAATGTTACCAAACCCAGCCTGGCGGGCAATGGTGTTGAGTTGATTGGCCTCGGGTTGGGCGGCGTGGTGCTTCCATAGTTTGACCCAGCTATGGGGGTTATCCCGCCATTCTGACAGGAAGCAAAGCGGGGTGCCATCAGCCCGGGTGGGCAGCATGGTGCAGGCGGTGAAATCGATCCCAACACCGATAACGTCTGCCGGGTCGACAGCGCTCTCTTTTAGCACGGCGGGGATGGTGTTCTTGAAGACCTCGATGTAGTCGTTGGGGTCTTGCAGAGCCCAATCCGGTTCAAGGCGGATATTGGTACCCGGCCCCGTCCCGTAAGAGATTCGGGATGATATGCTGGAACCGGGACTATAACGCAGGTACTCGTCGATCACCCCGTTGCGATATTCATGCACGGCGGTGGCCAGTTCTTTCCCGTTGGAAACATCCACGATCACGGCACGCCCGGAGAGAGTGCCAAAATCAACGCCAACTGCACATTTCATAACTACCTCTTATATTTCGATAATGACCTTGATACCTTCACGCCGTTGTGCGACCGCAAAAGCCTCGGCAGCTTTCACCAGCGGAAAACGATGCGTCACCAGTGAGCGTACGTCCACCAGCCCTCTGGAAACCAGCTCAATCGCACGTGGATAGGTATGTTTCATGCGCCGTACCATTTTAATGGTCAGCCCCTTGCGGCGTGCCACCGAGGCAGGAAACGACGTGCGGTCGTTGGCCGGGATACCCGCCAGGATGACTTTTCCCCCGGGGAGAACGGCTGCAAATGACATTTCGACCGCCTCCTGCTCTCCGGCAACTTCGAAAGCGATGTCCACACCGCGGCCGCCAGTCGCCGCCATCACTTCTTGGATCTCGGACCCGCCTTCCGCCAAAATGGCTTTCGTCGCCCCCAGGGTGCATGCCGGTTCCACCCGGTGGACGAGTTTGTCTGTTGCAATGATGGTTGCCGAACCGGAGAGTCTGGCCAGCTGGACGATCAGCAAGCCAATCGCCCCGCAGCCGAATACTCCGACCGTCATTCCGGCCTTGAGGTGAGCCAGGTCCACGGCATGGATGGCTACTCCCAGCGGTTCGAGCATGGCTCCGTCAGCATAGGTCAGTGAATCGGGGATGGGGAATAAATTTCTCTCATCCCAGGCCATCCATTCGCGCAGTGCACCATCCTGGGCTCCGTGCCCAGCAAAGGCCACCCTTTCGCACAGATTGGGATGTCCGTGCTGGCAAAGCTCGCATTGCCTGCACGGGATGGCCGGATCTACCGCCACGCGCTGGCCGCTTTCGTAGTCCCGGTTCCAGCGAAACAGTCCCGGTTTCAGCATATCATCCCGAATCTCTTACGGGACGGGGCACGGGGCTTCGAGTGCCTTGATCTCCCGGTAGGTCAGCGTCCAGACGCCGGATGTGTAGATCATGTACCAGCCGCTGACCAGGGTCAGGGGTG